>JBGTLJ010000352.1:0-2379 GCA_041744175.1 Oceaniglobus sp.
ATCCACCGACAGTGCCAGCAGAGTCTCAGCGACGAGGCGTTCTGCGCCAGCGACGTGGCCCTGCACCGCGCGCTGGTGGACGGCGCGGGCAACCCGGTGCTGTCCTATCAGCTGGCCGGGGCGATAGAGGCGATCGAGCCGCTGATGAACATGATCACCTTCACCGCCCGCGACCGCGCCCGCATAATCGCCCTGCACGGCGACATCGCCGACCGGCTGGAAACCCGCGATGCCGCCGGGCTCGAACACGCGCTTTCGGCGCTGGAACGCTACACTAGCGCTCTGGCGGCACAGGTCTTCGCCGCCCGGATGAAAGCGCCCCGGGCATCCGCCTGATATCCGGGCATGCGCCGGAAATACACGCAAGCTGCGGGCTTTTTGCCCAAGTATCGTCTTGTCGCAGGGCACGGAGAACCCTACGCTGATGCCCACAAATCGCCATGTTTCAACCGGAGAGAAGCCCTTGACCAGAATGACCGCCCTTTTGTCCGCCAGCGCGCTGGCCCTGCTGACCGGCGCCGCCGCCGCCCAAGATGCCGAACTGCTGGTATTCGACTATCCCGGATTCGAGGATCCGGCATTCCATTCGATCTACGCCGACAAGAACGGCGACAATCCCACCTTCGCCTTCTTCGGCGACGAGGAAGAGGCGTTCCAGAAACTGCGCTCGGGCTTCAGGGCCGATGTCAGCCACGTCTGTGCCGGCTCGGTCACCAAATGGGTCGAGGCGGACATGCTCGATGAATGGGACACCTCGCGCATCGACGCCTTCGGCGATCTCGATGCCAACCTGACCGGCAAGGACATTTCCGCCGCTACGTCCGACACATACTTCATCCCGACGGATTTCGGCTCGACCGCCATCGCCTACAACACCGACGAGGTGCCGGCCGAAGCGGTCCAGTCTCTCGACGTGTTCAAGAACCCCGAATACAGCCAGCGCATGACCCTGCCCGACAATGTCGACGATGCCTTCGCGCTGGCCTATCTCGCCACCGGCACCACCAACTGGACCGCAGCCACCGACGAACAGTTCGAAGCGGCGGCAGCCTGGCTGCGCGAGGTGCACGAGAACCTGCGCACCTACTGGACCGACCCGGCCGAACTGGCACAGCTCATGGCCACGGGCGAGGTTCTGGTGGCCTGGGCCTGGAACGAAACCCTGCCCACCCTCACCGAGGAAGGCTTTCCCATCGGGTTCCAGCGCGAAGCGGCCGAAGGCTCGTCGCTGTGGCTCTGCGGCTACGTCAATCTCAAGGATGGCCAGGGGTCCGAGGACAAGGCATACGACTACATGAACGCGATGCTGGATCCCTCCTCGACCGAACCGCTGCTGGATGCGGGTTATGGCCATTCCAACGCCGCGTCCATGGCGTCGTTCGGCGATGACGCGCTGACGGCCGTTGGCCTCGGCGCGATCGACGCGCCGGTGCTGGCGCAGCTGCCGATGGCCAACGACCTGCGCGAAAAGCAGTCCGAAGCCTTTGAGAAGATCAAGGCGGGCTTCTAATCCCGATCCGGCAACCGGCCCCGGTCGCGCCCGCCGTGTGGCGCGATCGGACACCCGGCGTCGGCGATGGCACCCGTACGGCAGACACAGACACCCGCCGACCCGAAGGGCGAATGGTGCGGCGCGCAAGCGCCTCCATCGGGTCAGACCCTACAGCCGGGACGAAATGATGCCCGTGTTGAACCCGCCGCGCCGCAATTCCCCGAACAGCCGCTGATACTCGATCTTCGGACAGCGATCCTGAATCACCTGCACGCCGCGCGCCTCTGCCCGCGCTGCAGCTTTGTCGTGGCGGACGCCGATCTGCATCCAGATCACCGACAGCCCCGCGAACCGTTCCAGCGCCGCATCGACGATGGCGGGCACATGTTCGGGGCGGCGGAAGATATCGACCATATCCACCTCGGGGCCGACCGCGGCCAGATCGGCGACGACCGTTTCGCCCAGCAACGTCTTTCCCGCATGGACGGGGTTGACCGGGATCACCCGGTAGCCCCTCAACTTGAGATAGCGCGCCACGTAGAAACTCGGGCGGACCTCGTTCAGCGACACCCCGACACAGGCGATGGTCCTGACCCGGCGCAGAATGCCGCGCAACTGATCGTCGAAATGATTCATGTCGCCAGAAGGCACAAAAAAAACGCCCGAAGCAACCTTCGGGCGTCAGTTTGGAACGAGGGACAGTAAAGGACATCTGCGGCAGTTCCAGAACCGCGTCCTAATCTGTGATATGGGGGCAACGCCCGCCGGGAAAAGAGCCGTTGAACACTTTGTGATGAATGGAGCCTGCGGAACAGCCGCGCGCCGAACCACGCCACATGCCCCCCGTATCCCGCCCGAGCCTTTGCGGCACCACCGGTCCGGCCCGC
>JBGTLJ010000353.1:0-6757 GCA_041744175.1 Oceaniglobus sp.
GGTTGTGGATGACCGGCTCGGCGGCGGGATCGGGGCCGCCCCCAAGGGGCGCATCCAAAGATCTGTCAGTCATACCGGATCCTCGGGTCAAGCACACCGTAAAGCACGTCGGCGATCAGGTTGAACACCACGATCAGGATGGCGAAGATGAACGTCAGGGTCTGCACCATCGGCAGGTCGTTGGCCTGGATGGCGGTGATCAGCAACTGTCCGATTCCGTTCACCTTGAACACCTGTTCGGTGATGATCGCGCCGCCGAAGATACCGGGAACCCCAAGCGCAATCACGGTGACGACGGGGATCATCGAGTTGCGCAGCACATGCACCATGACGACGACGCTCTCACTCAGCCCCTTGGCGCGCGCGGTGCGCACGTAATCCTGATTGAGGTTGTCCAGCATCGAGGCGCGCATGAACCGCGAGATCTGCGCCGTGGTCTGCAAGGCCAGCACCATCACCGGCATCACCATCTGCATCAGCTGTACCTTGAAGCTGGCCCAGCTGTTCACGACATGGGTTGTGTCGTAGATCGACGGCAACCAGCCCAGCTTGACCGAAAAGATCACAATCAGCAGCACGCCGGAAAAGAACGGCGGCACCGAATAGCCTACCATGGACACGAACGTGCCGGCCTGATCGAACACGGAATATTGCCGATAGGCGGAATAGATCCCGATCGGCAAGGCGATCAGAACCCCGACGATATAGGACAGGCCGACCACCCACAGGGTCTGGGGCAGCCGCTGGATCACGATATCCATTACCGGGCTGCGGGTCTGCCACGAAATGACGCGCAGCTTGCCGCTGGAAAACGAGGTGCCGAACCAGTGGTCGATGACGTTCAGCGGCTCGATCCAGAAGAACTGCACCAGCCATTTCCAGAACCGGATCGGGGCGGGTTCGCCCAGCCCCAGCGCCAGACGCATCTTTTCCTTGACCTCCGGGGGGACCGTCAGCGGCACCTGCGCCATCGGATCGCCAGGGGCGATTTCCAGCAGCGCAAAGATCACCAGCGCGATCAGCAGCAGCGTCGGTACGGAAATGATCAGACGGCGGATCGTGAAGGTCAGCATGGGCGCCTCGATGTCATGGACCGGGAAGGCGTCGCGCAGATGGGGCGCAAGCCCATCCTGCAGTGAGGGCGGCGCCGAAACGCCGCCCCGTCGGAAATCGGCCGTCGATCAGCCGTCGGTGCGGTACCAGTCGGCGATGTTCCACAACTCGCTGTCCCAGTCGGTCATCTTGACCCCGGCCAGCGAATTGGCATGGGCCGACACGCCGCCGCGGTGAACCAGCGGAATGATCGAATAGCTCTGCATGAGCATGTCGTTCATCGCCTTCGCCAGATCGCCGCGCTTGGTCAGATCTGCGGTTTTGGACATCTCCGTGACCAGCGCGTCGTACTCTTCCGAACAGAACCGCTGGATGTTGGCGCCCTGCCACTGGCTCTCCGGGGTGGGGATACCGTCGCAGCGCCAGTCGGCCATATACGCCTCGGGGTCCACACCAGAGAAGTTGTTGGTGTACATCTCGATGTCGGCGAAGAATTTCTGGAACGTGTCGGGCGATCCCGGATCGCCGCCGAAGAACACCGACGCGTCGACCGCGCGAAGTTCGGATTCGACGCCGATCTCTTCCCACCACTGCTTGATCAGCGCCTGGGTGTCCTGGCGCACCGCGTTGACCGAGGTCTGGTACAGCATCGACAGACGCTGGCCATCCTTTTCACGGATCCCGTCGCTGCCAGGTACCCAGCCTGCCTCGTCCAGCAGCGCCTTGGCACCCTCGATATCCTGCACGAGGCAGCCGTCGTTGGCGGTGGAGGCATAGGCCTCGGGGGCGGGCAGCACGTTGCAGGTGGGCTTGCCGCCGGCACCATAGCCGATCTCGACGATCAGGTCGCGGTCGATGGCCATGGACAGGGCCTGTCCAACCTTCGGGTCGGTCAGGAACGGATGCGGATTGTTGCCGCCGTCATAGACCGACCGCATGTCGCCCAGCGACGGGTCGGCATTGGTCTGGTTCAGGTGCAGACGCTCGACCGACGTGCCGAACGCCACCACCACCTCGCCGTTGCCCTTGGCCGCCATTTCGCTCAGCACCTCGGGTGCGATCTGAAGATTCCAGGCATAATCGTATTCGCCAGTTTCCAGAACCGCGCGCGCCGCCGCCGCCGCGTCGCCGCCGCCCTTGAAGTTGATGCTGGCAAAGGCCGGCTTGCCCTCTTCGCGGTACAAGTCGTTGGCCTCGAAGGTGATCACGTCGTTGGGGCGAAACTCGGTGACTTTGAAGGGGCCGGTGCCGATGGGGCCGAAATTCGCATCGGTGCATTCGGGCGCGCGCGCGCCGAGGCAGTCGGCGAACTGCGCCTTCTGGATGATTGGGCTCTCGGATCCGACGAAGGCGGTATAGGGAAACGGCTTGGGTTCGGCAAAGGTCACCTTGACGGTCAGATCGTCGATCGCCTCGACGGTCTCTACCCCGTCGAAATAGCTGGCCTGGGCACAGCCGCCCTCGGGATGGGTGCAGTATTCCCAGGTGAACACCACGTCCTCGGCGGTGAACGGGCTGCCGTCCGACCACTGGATGCCTTCCTTGAGGTTCCAGATGATCTGCGTCAGATCCTCGGACACGCCGCCGTTGTCGATGGTGGGAATGCCGGTCACCAGCAGCGGCACCATTTCGCCGGTTTCATCGAAGCGGGCCAGCGGCTCGATCACGATCGAGGCGGATTCGACCTCTTTGGTGCCGCCGGACAGGAACGTGTTCAGGGTCGATGGCGCCTGCCAGTAGATGATGTTCAGCTGGCCGTCGCGCCCACGCTCGCCCTCGTGGGCGTCGGCATGGGCCGTTACCGGCGTCAGGGCTGCCATTGCGGCGGCCCCCATCAGGACTGTCTTGAGTTTCATATCGGTCTCCCTTTGGTTTTCGTTTCTGGGTCGTTGAGAAGGTGGCACGCGGCAAACCGCCCCGGTTCCACCTCGCGGAATGCGGGATCGACGGAGCGGCAGATATCTATCACCTGCGGGCATCGGGTGCAGAAATTGCAGCCCTCGGGCGGGTTCGCGGGCGAGGGCACGTCGCCGGTCAGGATGGTGCGCTGGCGCCGGGCCGCAACCTCTGGATTCGGATCCGGCACCGCCGACAGCAGCGCCTGGGTATAGGGGTGCAGCGGCGTCGAATAGATAGCCTCTCGCGGCGCCAGCTCGACGATCT
Organism: Oceaniglobus sp.; assembly: GCA_041744175.1. Lineage (GTDB taxonomy): Bacteria > Pseudomonadota > Alphaproteobacteria > Rhodobacterales > Rhodobacteraceae > Oceaniglobus. The sequence goes on from JBGTLJ010000353.1 coordinate 3,217, forward strand.
TGCCAAGGTACATCACCGCCACCCGGTCGGCGATGTGGCGCACCATGGACAGATCGTGGCTGATGAACAGATAGGTCAGCCCCAGCTTGTCCTGCAGATCCTCCAGCAGGTTCACCACCTGTGCCTGGATCGACACGTCCAGCGCCGCTATGGGTTCGTCGCAGACGACGAACTTCGGGTTCAGCGCCAGCGCGCGGGCGATGCCGATCCGCTGGCGCTGTCCACCGGAAAATTCGTGCGGATAGCGATCCGCGAAATCCCGGTTCAGCCCAACCTGATCCATCAGCTCGTGGATCCGCGCCAGCCGGGCCTTCCTGTCCAGTTTCGCATGTTCGTCCAGCGGTTCGCCGATGATGTTGGCGACGGACATCCGCGGGTTCAGGCTCGCCTGGGGATCCTGGAACACCATCTGCATCATCGGCCGCATCCGGCGCAGGGCCTCGGGCGACGCATCGGCGATGTTGGCGCCCTCGATCAGGATCGACCCGCCGGTCACCTCATAAAGCCGCAACAGCGCGCGCCCGCAGGTGGACTTTCCGCAACCCGATTCGCCCATAAGCCCCAGCGTCTCGCCCTCGTAGATGTCGAAGCTCACCCCATCCACCGCCTTCACCGCCCCGACGACGCGCTGGAACAGGCCGCCGGTGATGGGAAAGTGCATCCTGAGGTCGCGTACCTCGACCAGCTTGCGGGCGGTGGGTGTGCTCACGCGCGTGCCCCGCCGGTCTCGGGGTCCCAGAAACAAGCCACATCATGACCCCGCCCCACCGGCATCCGCGGCGGATTGCGCGTGGCGCAGGTGTCAAAGCCATGCGGGCAGCGCGGCAGGAACGGGCAGGCCGACGGCGCCGCCAAAAGGATCGGCGGCTGCCCCTCGATCACCTGCAACCGGTCGCTGCGATCGCCGCTCACCGACGGAATCGTCTTCAGCAGGCTGCGGGTATAGGGATGCTGCGGGTTGGCGAACAGTTCGCCCACCGGGGCCTGTTCCACCACCTGGCCCGCATACATCACCATCACCCGGTCGGCGATGCCCGCGATCACCCCCAGATCGTGGGTGATCCAGATGATCGCCATCCCCAGCTTTTCGCGCAACTCCTTCACCAGATCCAGGATCTGCGCCTGGATCGTCACGTCCAGCGCGGTGGTCGGTTCATCGGCGATCAGCAGTTCGGGATCGCAGGCCAGCGCGATGGCGATCATCACGCGCTGCCGCATCCCGCCGGAAAACTGATGCGGATAATCCTTCAGCCGCCGTTTCGCATCGGGTATCCCCACCAGCTCCAGCAGTTCGACCGCGCGCGCGGATGCCTGCGCACGGGACAGCCCCATGTGCTTGCGCAGCGGTTCGGCGATCTGGAAACCGACGTTGAACACCGGGTTCAGCGACGTCATCGGATCCTGGAACACGAACCCGATCCGCTTGCCGCGGATGCCGCGCAGCGCGGTCTCGTCCGCCGCCAGCAGATCGCGCCCGCCGAACAGGACCTGACCCTGCTTCACGTTGGCGGGCGGCGATGGCAGCAGACCGATCAGCGACATCATCGTCACCGACTTTCCCGAACCGGATTCGCCCACCACTCCCAGCAGTTCGCCGGGCGCGACGTCGAAGCTGACGGAATTGACAGCGTGAATCTCGCCCGACCGGGTCCTGAACACGGTCTTCAGATCCCTGACGTCCAGAACCGGCGCGGTCCCATCGGGCATGTAAGATTCCCCAGTCAAACGGCTTTTCCCTCCCGGATCGGTTATGCTCCGCCTCGGGTTGCTGGACAGTTTTGCGCAAGAAACGTGTTGCGACAAGTTTTTATCGTCCAACCTTGCGTCATGTTTCCGCAAACGCATAAAGAAAAGGCGCGGATGCTTGACCTTGGTCCTCCGACACCGCAGCCTTGGTCCGGTATCATTCAAAGGAAAGCTGCCATGGCCGCATTGACCGCCCGACAGATCATGGACAAGCTGGTCAGCTTTCCCACTGTCAGCCGCGACAGCAATCTCGATCTCGTGGACTGGGTGGAAGACTATCTCGACGGTTTTGGCGTCGCCGCCACCCGCGTCTACGATCCCACCGGGAAAAAGGCGGCGCTCTATGCCAATGTCGGACCCATGGTCGAGGGCGGGATCGTCCTGTCCGGCCACACCGATGTGGTGCCGACCGACGGCCAGGAATGGGACAGCGATCCCTGGACCGTCACCGAAAGGAACGGGCGGCTTTACGGCCGCGGCACCTGCGACATGAAGGGGTTCGATGCGCTGGCGCTGTCGGCGGTGCCCCTGGCGCTGGAACGGGGCGTGAAACGTCCGTTGCAGATCGCCCTCAGCTATGACGAAGAGGTCGGCTGCGTCGGCGCGCCGCCGATGATCGACGACATGGTGAAACACCTGCCAAGGGCCGCGGGGGCGATCATCGGCGAACCCTCGATGATGAAGACCGTGACCGCCCACAAGGGCGGCACCGGGTTCCACACCCACATGCGCGGATTCGAGGTTCATTCCTCGCTGATCCACCAGGGCGTCAGCGCCATCATGTTCGCCGCCAAGCTGATCGACTGGGCGAACGAGATGAATGCGCGCAGCGCCGCCGCCACACCCGGCGCGCTGGCCGCTGTGTTCGTGCCGCCCTACACAACGCTCCACGTTGGCCAGATCACTGGCGGAACCGCCCACAACATCACCGCAAAGGATTGCCGGTTCGGCATGGACTTCCGCGTCGTTCCGGGCGATTCGATGGAGGACTGGAAGGCGCGCTACCTTGAAAAGGTTGCCGAAATTGAAGCCCTGATGCAGGCGATCCGTCCAGAAGCGGGCATCGACGTGAACCCCTACTTCACCGTGACGCCCCTTGCCCCAGAGGAAAACGGTGCGGCCGAGGCGCTGGTCAGATCCATCACCGGCGACAACGGCAGTCACGTGGTCAGCTACGGCACGGAGGCGGGCCAGTTTCAGGAACGCGGCTATTCCGCCGTCGTGTGCGGACCGGGCGACATCGCCCAGGCCCACCAGCCCAACGAGTTCATCGAAGCCGAACAGTTCGCGGCGGGCGAGGCGTTCGTGGCCCGGGTCGTGGACAGCCTGTTCGCCTGAGCGGTGGCTGGGTCGGTCGGCAAACCTGTGCCGACTTCGCCGCGGCGCAGAAATAACCTGACCGCGGGGGTTGCGCCGCCGATGGCGCAACCCATCTGCCACAGGCCGCTGACCGACGCCGCAGCGGACCCCGGCAATTCGCGTCGCGCAAGTCATACTCTTTCATGGATATCCTGTTCATTCTCCTCGGCTTCGCAGCCCTTCTGGTCGGCGGAGAATTTCTTGTGCGCGGTGCCGTGGCGGTTGCCCGGCAGATGCGCATTTCGCCCCTCGTCATCGGGCTGACACTGGTCGGGTTCGGCACGTCGACTCCCGAACTTCTGACCTCGCTGCAGGCGGCGCTGGCGGGCAGCCCGGGCATTGCCGTGGGCAATGTGGTGGGCAGCAACATCGCCAATACCCTTCTGATCCTCGGGGTGGCGACAGTGCTGGCGCCGGTGGCCGTGGCGCGCGCCGG
>JBGTLJ010000354.1:0-4539 GCA_041744175.1 Oceaniglobus sp.
GTGTCCGAGCGGCTCGACGTGATCCCGGCCCAGTTCCGGGTGCTGGTCACACGGCGCCCCAGATATGCCTGCCGCCGGTGTTCAAAGGCCGTGCTTCAGGCGCATGCGCCCGAGCATGTCGTGCCCGGTGGGTTGCCCACGGAACTGTTCATCGCCTCGATCATCGTGTCCAAGTTCGGGGACCATCTTCCGTTCTACCGTCAGGCGGAGATCTTCAAGCGGCAAGGAATCGATCTGGACCGCGGCACGCTCGGCAACTGGGTCGGCCGCGCGTGCTTCCACCTGATGCCCATCATCCATCACATGAAGGCTAATCTGCGCGGCGCGGACCGAATCTTCGTGGATGAGACCCGCGCGCCAGTGCTGGACCCGGGCCGCAAGGCCACCAAGAGCGGCTTCTTCTGGACCGTCGTGTCCGATGATCGCGGCCATGGCGGTGCCGATCCGCCCATCGTGCTGTTCCATTACGCACCTGGCCGCGGAAAGGAGCATCCGCTGAAGTTCCTCGCCGGATACCGCGGCCGGTTCCTGCAATGTGACGCCTACCAGTCCTACAACGCGCTGACGGAAATCGAGCGTGACGGTGGCCCATGGCAGCTGGTCTACTGCTGGACCCACGTCCGTCGCCGCTTCGTGAAACGCTTCGAGAGCGACCGCTCCCCCATCGCCGAGGAGATGCTGCGCCAGATCGCGCTGCTTTATCAGATCGAGAAGACCGTGCGCGGCAAGGATGCGGGCGTGCGGCTGGTCGCCCGGCGCGAACATGCAGCCCCGATCATCGCCGCGCTCAAGCCGTGGCTGGAAGCCCAGCTCTCGCGCATCCCGCAGAAATCCCAACTGGCCGAGGATATCCGCTACACCCTCGCGCACTGGCCCGGCCTGGTCCGCTTTCTGGACGAGGGCACCCTCGAGCTGGACACCAACCCAGTCGAAAATCAAATCAGACCGATTGCCCTGACGCGGAAAAACGCGCTCTTCGCAGGCAACGAAGTCGGTGCCGAAAATTGGGCAATGCTCGCTTCACTGGTCGCCACCTGCAAGATGTCCGGCGTCAACCCGGTCGACTACCTCGATGCCACTCTCCGCGCGATCCTCGACGGCCATCCACAAAGCGGCATCGAAGACCTGATGCCGTGGCGCTACGCGCAGCCGTCAAGCCTCGCCGCATAGGGTAGCGCCATAGCGCTTACGAACGGAAGATGGTCCCCGAACTTGGACACGATGATCGAGGCGATGAACAGTTCCGTGGGCAACCCACCGGGCACGAGATGCTCGGGCGCATGCGCCTGAAGCACGGCCTTTGAACACCGGCGGCAGGCATATCTGGGGCGCCGTGTGACCAGCACCCGGAACTGGGCCGGGATCACGTCGAGCCGCTCGGACACGTCCTCGCCAATCCGGGCCATCTCGCCGCAACCGCAAGGGCAGAGCGTGCTGGCAGGCTCGATCACCCGCTCAACCCGGGGCAGATGCGGCGGCAGATGGCCACGGTTGCGCTTCGGCTTGCGGGGCGTTTCCCCGCGCGCCCGTTGCAGCGCGGCCTCGGCCTTCTCCTGTGCGGCCTCGAGCACACCCTGGGCCAGTTCGGAATCTTCCAGCGGCAGGTTGAACTGGTCCGGTGACAGCTTCTCGGAGCGCTTGCCGAATTTCTCGCGCTGCGCCGTGCGCAGGATATCTTCCAGCCGACGATTGGCTTCCTGCACCTCGGCCAGCGCCGCCTCGACCTCGGTCAGGCGGGCTTTCAGAAGGGCGTTTTCCCGGGCGAGAACGACGGCATCCATGGAACAAAGTGAATCACGGAGCACCTGTTCTGGCCAGAAAAAACGGGAGTTTCCTGCGCTTTTCGGCGATCATCCCGCCGCCAGCGGACGCCGCGCGCGTTCCGGCCGGACCAGCCGCCAGTCCAGCCCCTCGAACGAAGGTGTTTGGGGATGCCCCCTTTGGTAATGTGGACGAATCCTTTCCAGAGGAAGTTCAGGTGCTCGATCCGCGGCATCCGCTCTATGGGCGGTCCTTCCAGGTTCTTGGCCGATCGAGATTTCGCAGGGGCAGTTCTGTGCCCTACTACGAGGTCGCGTATCACGAAGGGGTCACCCTAAATGTGCCCGTGGCGACGACAGAGCCGCTTGCTCTGTCGATTGCCTCTACCAAATTAAGCGTGGATGCTTTGCGAGATCTACTAAATGTGGTAGAATCCGAAGACCATGAGGATAGCGCCCGAAGATCTCTGGACGATGCTGCCGGTGACGCTGAGGCGTCAGATTGCCGAAGACATCACCGTGGTTCTGGCGGAGGTATTTCGTGATGTCCGAGTTGATCCAGCCGGCGCATCTGAAGCGCAAAGCGGTTGTCTACATCCGGCAGTCGACGCCACATCAGGTCGTGAGCAACCAAGAGAGCCTGCGGCTGCAATACGCGCTTTGCCAGCGCGCCCATGATCTTGGGTGGCGCAAAGCCGATATCGACGTGATCGACGCCGATCTTGGACTGAGCGGCGCGTCCGCCGCGCATCGCAGCGGGTTTCAGGAACTTGTCGGTCGGGTTGGGCTCAGCGAAGTGGGTATAATCCTGTCCGTCGATGTCACGCGGCTCGCGCGCAACTGCTCCGATTGGTATCCTCTTCTGGACATCTGCGGACTACGGGGGTGTTTGATCGCCGATCGCGATGGCGTCTATGATCCAGGCAACGCCAACGGTCGCCTGCTTCTTGGCCTCAAGGGAACCATATCCGAACTGGAGCTACATACGATCCGAAGCCGTCTGACGACCGGCCTCATCGCCAAGGCGCAGCGTGGGGAACTCGCCCTCACCTTGCCTGTCGGCCTTGTGAGGGACCCGAGCGGTGTGGTGCTGAAAGATCCCGATATGGCTGTTCAGGGCCGGCTCGGGCTTGTGTTTGAGCTCTTTCTGAAGCTGCGCAGCATCGCCAAGGTGATGCGCATGCTGAATGATCGCGGTCTCGATCTGCCACGCCGGGACCGGCATGGCGAACTGCATTGGGCCCGCGCGACGGTCGCTGCGGTTTCGACGATCCTGAAAAATCCAGCTTACGCAGGGGCTTTCGTCTATGGCCGGACCCGCATTCGGGACACCACGCCGGGCGGGCGGTCCCCGGCAAAAGTGGCACGACCTCTCGAAGAGTGGCGGATCGTCGTGAAGGACCGGTATCCGGCCTATATCGATTGGCCAACCTATGAGAACATCCGCATCATCGTGAGCGACAACCGGGCTGAATACATGCGCACCAAGACAAGAGGCGTCCCCCGCGACGGCGAACTTCTATTGCACGGCATAGTCTGGTGCGGACGGTGCGGTCATAAAATGTATGTCCGATACAAGGGCGGCGGAGAGTATGTTTGCAACCACTTGCGGACCCATTCCGGTTTACCCACTTGCCAGCATATCCGGGCCAAAGCAGTAGACGCTGCGGTTGCTGACGCGTTCCTGACTGCTTTGGCACCTGCGGAACTCGATGCACTGTCGCGCGCGCGTCGTGCCCAGAACCAGGTCGACAGCGCCTTACGGGCAAATGCAGAACGTGAAGTTGAGCGCACACGCTATGCAGCGGCCTTGGCACAGCGACAGTTCAACCGCGTTGATCCTGACAACCGTCTCGTGGCCGCCGAACTTGAACGCCGCTGGGAAAGCGCGCTGATGGAAGTTCGGGCGGCGGAGGCCGCGCTGGCTGAGCAGTCCGCCCAGCAACCGACCGCTCATGTGACCATGGGGCAGGCGTTCACCGGCAAGGTGGTGGCCCTTGCGGGACGTCTGCCGCAGATCTGGGCGAATCCCGCCACCACAGACGCGCATCGCAAGGCGCTGCTGCGCTGCCTGATGGACAAGGTCGTGCTCGACCGGACGCCCGAGAGCGCGCTGGTCCGCATCGTATGGCGCGGCGGGGCGGTGACCGAACTCGATGTCAGGATGCGGGTAACTGCGATCGCGAAACTCGCACGGGGTGATGAAATGAGGGTGCGCCTGCTTGAGTTGGCAAAGGCAGGGATGCCTGACGATGAAATCGCTCGCGTGCTCACCACAGAGGGACACCGCTCAGCAAACTGTGCCGACAGCGTTCTGCCCATCACCGTACAGCGTATCCGGCTGGCCGAAGGGATCAAGATGCCTCCTTCGAGCAGGCGATGGAACCACGACCCAGAGTTCCTGAGTACAACCGCGCTCGCTGCCAAGCTGGGGATTCCGGTTAACTGGCTCTATGTCCAGATAAAGAAAAAGCGTCTGCTCATCGACCATCAGCCAACAGGTGCATACCTATTTCCAGACACATCAGTCGTGTTGGACGGCGTGCGGGACCTTCGAAATCATAACATCGATGAACTGGATTTGAGAATCTGTCAGCGTGACAATAGGGGGTATCAACATGGATGATCGAGAAGATATCCGAGCTGGGCTGCGGATATCTGGACCGCGTCGCCCGTGCGGCTGACTGGCCAGATAAACTTACCTGCCTCGAGGCGTTTCAGATAGAGCGATGTGCCGACCCCATCATGCCATAAAATCTTGACCAGGTCGCCCTTGCGC
>JBGTLJ010000355.1:0-10910 GCA_041744175.1 Oceaniglobus sp.
GGTGGTGCGCAGCGATGGCGACGTGGTGATGAGCCGCGCCGTGGCGGCGAAAGCCCCGCGCCTGACGATCCAGTTTGCGGACGGCGATCTGGGCGTGGCCCCGATCCGGCCGGGCAATCGGCGCAAGGCGCCGGACCGGCCGCCCGGGCAGGGGGAATTGTTGTGATCGCATGCCATCGTCGTTTACGGAAAATCGATCAAAATCCGGTCAAATGCCGACAGGGAACCTGACGCGCGCCATCAATTCGGTTGGCGGTACGGCGGGGTGACCTTATCTCGGACAGGTAGCCAAAGAGGAAAGCCACAATGACGCGCCCCATCGTCGGGATAATAGGCAACCAGAACCTGCTGAACGACCAGTATCCCGTAACCGCCGGCGGGCTGATGAATTCCGAAGCGGTTGCCAATGTCTCTGGCGGATTGCCTCTGCTGATCCCGGCGGATCCGCGGCTTGTTTCGGTTGCCGAGCTTCTTGATGCATGCGACGGATTCCTGCTGACCGGCGGGCGGCCGAATGTCCACCCGCAGGAATATGGCGAGCCCGAGACCGAGGCGCATGGCGATTTCGACCGCGCCCGCGATGCGATCACCTTGCCGCTTGTGCGCGCCTGCGTCGAACGGGGGCAGCCATTCTTCGCGATCTGCCGCGGATTTCAGGAGGTGAACGTGGCCATGGGCGGCACGCTGGACCCGGAGATCCGCGATCTGCCGGGCCGGATGAACCACCGTATGCCCCCGGACGGCACGATGGAGGAAAAGTTCGCGCTGCGCCATGCGGTCGAGTTCACGGAAGGCGGTCCGTTCCACAGGCTGATGGGCGCACGATCCGTGATGACGAACACGCTGCACGGGCAGGGGATCCGCACCGCCGGCGCACGGATGGTCATCGATGGCCGCGCATCCGATGGCACGGCCGAAGCCGCCTATATCGACGGTGCTGCCGGATTCACGATGTCGGTCCAGTGGCACCCGGAATACAACGCCGCGCATGATCCGGTGTCGCGCCCGCTGTTTCAGGCGTTCGGATCGGCGGCGGCGCAATGGGCCGCGTCAAGGCGCACGCCGATCGCCAAGGCATCCTGACGATCCTGCGAAGATGAGACCGCGCGTCACGTGACGGCGGCGCGGACCTTGTAGTGCGGCGCGTCCCACACGGCGCCGTCCATCACTGCCGCGATGTGGTCGATTGCACCGTCCACATCGCCCATGTCGATATACAGCGGTGTGAAACCAAAGCGCATGATGTCGGGCGCGCGGAAATCGCCGATCACCCCGCGCGCCACAAGCGCCTGTACGATGGCATATCCCTCGGGGTGGCGAAACGAGACCTGGCTGCCGCGCCGTGCCGCATCGCGTGGCGATGCAAGCGAAAGCGCCGGGCAGCGGTCTTCGATTCCGGCGATGAACCGTTCGCACAACGCGACCGACCGGGCACGAAGATCAGACATGTCCACGTCATCCCATATGTCGAGGGACGCTTCCAGGGCCGCCATCTGAAGGATCGGCGGCGTACCGACCCGCATCCTTTCAACGCCGCGTGCCGGGCGATAGTCAGCGTCGAAATCGAACGGCGCTGCATGTCCAAGCCAGCCGGAAAGGGCCGGGGCGACGGTGTCGGCGTGGCGCGGATGGACATGGATGAAGGCCGGGCCGCCGGGGCCTGAATTGAGGTATTTATATGTGCATCCGACCGCAAAATCCACCTGGCACCCGGTCATGTCCAGTGGAACCGCGCCGGCGGAATGGGCCAGATCCCAGATCACGATCGCCCCAGCGGCATGGGCCCGCGCGGTCAACTCGGCCATGTCGTGCATCCGTCCGGTGCGGTAATCCACGTGGGTCAGCATCAGGACCGCAACGCTTTCGTCGATGGACGCCGCCACGTCTTCGGGGTCGGGTATGCGCAATTCATGCCCCCGGCCCAGCGACCGGATCAGACCCTCTGCCATGTAGAGGTCGGTGGGAAAATTGCCGCTGTCGCTCAGGATTACCCGTCGGCCGGGATTGAGGTCAAGCGCGGCGGCAAGCGCCTGATAGACCTTGATCGACAGGGTATCGCCCAACGTCACGGTGCCGGGCGGCGCACCGATCAGCCGTGCGATCCGATCCCCGAGCCGTGCCGGCGCGGCCATCCAGCCCGCACGGTTCCAGCCCGTGATCAGCATTTCGCCCCATTCGGAGGTCATCATCCGCGTCACCCGATCCGGTGCCGCGAGGGGCAGGGGACCCAGCGAATTGCCGTCGAGATAGATCACCCCCGCGGGCAGATGGAACATCGCCTTGGTTGCGGCAAAATCGGTCATCCCGCCATCCTAGATCTGTCCGCCGGAAATTTCGATGGCCTGGCCGTTCACGCTCTGCGATCCGGGGCCGCAGAGCCACAGCGCCGCCTGTGACACCTCGTCCACCGTGACCAGCCTTTTGTGAGGATTCGCACCGACCATCATGTCGCGGGCCTCTTCGGCGCTGACGCCGACGCGGGACTGGATCGCGGCGACGTTGCGGGTGACGATGTCGGTTTCGACATAACCGGGGCACAGCGCATTGAACGTGATCGCCCCCCCGGCATGATCCGCCGCCAGACCGCGGATCAGCCCGACCATCCCGTGTTTCGATGCGGTATAGGCGGCCGCGCCTCGCAGTCCTTTCAGACCCGCGACCGAGGACACCGCGATCACCCGCCCCCAGTCCTGATCCCGCATCGATGCAAGCGCGGCACGGATCGTCATGAACGCCCCGTCGAGATTCGTCGCCATCATCATGCGCCAGAACGCCATGTCGGTCCTGTGCAACGACCGGCCTTCGGCGATGCCCGCGTTGGCCACGCAGATCGACAGCGGGCCACGGTCACGGACCGCCCGGGAAATGGCCGAATCGAGGGCCGCTTCGTCGGTGACATCGGCCACGGCAGGAAAGAGACCCGGGGTACCGCGCGCGGCCGCCTGAAGCGGATCGGCGCGGCGACCCGTAATGGTGACCTTTGCCCCCTCAAGGGCAAGGGCGCGGGCAATGGCAAGGCCGATACCGGTGCCGCCGCCGGTGACCAGAGCATGTCTGCCAAGATGTCGGGTGTCAGCGCCCATGTGCCGTCCATCCTGCCGATGTTTCGGATCCGACCCTCAATTCACGGGAACGCAGGGTTGCCGCACGGATCAGCGGACCTCGTAGGATACGCCGACCTCTGGGCCGAGGCACAGCATGGGTTCGTCGCTCTGGCGTGCTTCGTACAGGTCGCTGCTGTCGCTGTCGCCCTGAAAACGGGCGCGAAGCCCGCCCGCGTCTCGGAAGAACGTCCAGCATTGCGGGCCGGTGCCGTCTTCGTAGCGAAAGCAGATCTCGCTGCCCGAGGTGTACCAGTCGCCTTCCTTGCAGCGCCCGTCCAGAAACGACCAGCGCACCTTTCGCCCCGGCAGGTATTCCTCGACCCCGTAGGACGTGCCGCCGGAGTTGAAATACAATGTCTTGCCTTGAGTGTAGGCGTCGAATTCCGCACCGCTCAGCGGCGTTTCGGCGATGACAGGCTGAAAGCCTGCAAGGGTGGACACGATGCCCACGAGGACAAACATTTTCATGATCCCATGATGGCATATGAGCTAGCCGGAGACCAGAAGGGCAAGGCAACATTGACGGGCCGCCGCGCTCACATCTACGACATGGGTCGCACGGACAGGTGGGGTTGTGCAAATCCAGGGCAGTTCGCCGACCGGTCCGTCTTTAGCCGCCGGACCGGAAGAGACCAATCGCATCCGCTGCCGCCACAGGGGTCTTGAGATACGGCATTCTCATGCCAATAGCCTTGCCCTGCTGTGCTCCAGCCGCACTGCAACCACCCGGTCGCAAGACGAGAGTGCCACGGCATGGCAGGAACGGCGCAAGGCGACGTCATGATTGCAGTCCACGTCGGCATTCGATGTGGCGCCAAGGCCATGATCGCGGCGGAGAGATGGAACCCGGTTGCGCTCGGCCCGGCCGAAACGCAAACATGCCTTGTCGGCGCACGGTTGTGTCGCATTTGGATCGGGTGGCGCGGGATGGAGCGTTTACGCTTTGCCCAAAGCACAGGCAGGACGGGTGACGAATGGCTTTGGATGAACGCAAGGGGGTCTGGAAGTCGGGCAAGGGGCGCGGCCGCAAGACGCCGAAGGGCAGACAGATCGACGATGTCGCGCTGGCCCGGGTGCGCGATTTGTTGGGCGACCGCCCGAGGCGACGCGATCTGCTGATCGAGCATCTGCACGTGATACAGGATGCGGAGGGCTGTCTTTCTGCCGCCCATCTGCGGGCGCTTGCGGAAGAGATGCGCCTGTCCATGGCCGAGGTCTATGAGGTGGCGTCGTTCTACGCGCATTTCGACATCGTGAAGGAGGGAGAGGTTCCGCCCCCGGCGCTGACGATCCGGGTCTGCGATTCTCTCTCGTGCGAACTGGCGGGTGCCCAGGCGCTGAAATCGGCGTTGCAATCGGGACTGAACGCGGCAGAGGTACGGGTGCTTCGCGCGCCCTGCATGGGCCGCTGCGACACGGCGCCGGTTCTGGAAATCGGCCACAACCATATCGACCGCGCCACGCCGGACAAGGTCAGCGCCGCCATCGCCGCCGGCGATACCCATTGTCACGTGCCGGACTACAAAGCGCTTGGCGCCTACAGATCCCACGGAGGCTACACGGCGCTTGCGGACCTGCGCACCTGTGGCGACTGGGAAAAGGTGCAGGATGCGGTTGCCAGATCCGGGCTTCGGGGGCTTGGCGGGGCGGGTTTTCCCGCCGGGCGCAAATGGGGCTTCGTGCGCGCAAATCCGGGGCCCCGGTATCTGGCGGTCAACGGTGACGAGGGCGAACCGGGTACATTCAAGGACCGCCATTTCCTTGAACGGGTGCCGCATCTGTTCCTTGAGGGGATGCTGATCGCCGCCTGGGCGATCAAGGCCGAGCGGTGCTATATCTACATGCGCGACGAATACCCTGCCGTGCTCGAGATCCTGAGGAGGGAGATCGCGGCGCTGGAGGCAGAAGAGATGGTCGCACCCGGATATGTCGAGCTGCGCCGCGGCGCCGGAGCTTACATCTGCGGTGAGGAAAGTGCGATGATCGAAAGCATCGAGGGCAAGAGGGGCCTGCCGCGCCATCGGCCGCCCTATGTGGCAGAGGTGGGGTTGTTCGGTCGCCCGACGCTGGTCCACAACATCGAGACGCTGCACTGGATCGCGCGGATCTGTCGCGAAGGACCGGAAATCCTGTCGTCGGTGGAACTGAATGGCCGCAAGGGTCTTCGGAGTTTTTCGGTTTCCGGGCGGGTGGCGGCGCCGGGGGTCTATCTTTTGCCCGCGGGATCGACGATCACCGACATCATCGCCGCCGCCGGCGGGATGGCCGAGGGTCATCAATTCAAGGCGTATCAGCCGGGGGGGCCGTCGTCGGGGCTGCTGCCCGCGTCGATCGCCGATGTGCCGCTGGATTTCGACACGTTGCAGCCGCTTGGATCCTTCATCGGGTCGGCGGCCGTCGTCGTGCTGTCAGACCGCGACCGTGCGCGCGACGCCGCGCTGAACATGCTTCGCTTCTTTGAGGATGAAAGCTGTGGCCAGTGCACGCCCTGCCGGGTCGGATGCGAAAAGGCGGTGAAACTGATGCAGGCGGAACGGTGGGACACCGGGTTGCTGGAGGATCTGTGCGGTGCGATGTCGGACGCGTCGATCTGCGGGCTGGGGCAGGCGGCGCCCAATCCGATCCGCTTGACGATCAAGCATTTCCCCGACGAGGTCTGAAACGGCGGCGCGCCTGCGGCGCATTCCAGATTTTCGGCAACCGAACTTTTCCGGCGTGACGGTGCCGGTTCAGCGGGCTGCGAACGTGGCAAGCGTCAGCGGGATCGCCTTGAACTCTGCGGCCTTTCCGGGTCCGCGCATCTGAATCGGTCGCGTGAGCAGGTCTATCCAGCGCATCCTGCGGCACCACGCCTGGGCCAGCGCCCAGATGCCGGACGGGTCTGACGCGCGATACGTCGCGACGGCGGCGTCCATTTCCGGCGTCATGCCGCGTCCGACGGCCAGCCCGTTCAGCACGAACATCACGAGGTCCCGGGCGTGACCGCTTGGGGAATTATGCCGCACATCGTAACGTTCGAGATCGAGGAAGGTGATCCGGCAGCCGTCCCAGCAGATGTCCTTGAGCGACGGGCGGCCGTGGCTGAGATGTCTTGCATGCAGATCGGCAAGCGCGCGGGCGGCGGCGCGAAACGGCGGCAGGCGGTCGGCGATGCTGCGGGATTCGTCGCGCAGGAGTGTCTCGAGAGACGTGCCGCTGTCGGACGTGGCGAAGAAATCCGCGTCCTCGGCGATGATCCGCGGGGCAGGCGCGTTCATCCTGTGCCAGTCATGCAGGGCGGCCTTTTCGGCAAGGAATGCCGCACCGGGGTTGCCCTTTTGCAGTCGGCGGATCGGCCCGAGGATTTCCTGCCTCTTGATCCAGACGAATTCGCCGCGATGTTCGATCCTCTGGACACGCTTCGGGCTGTCCGCCAGCGCGGCGCGCAGCACCAGAACCAGATCGTCATCACGCAGATTGCCTGTCATTGTCATGATCCGGATATAAAAGCGTCACACTCCGCTTGCAATCCTGCGGCCCTTTCATCGGCGCGGAATCTGACCTAGGTCAGAGGCTGGGTTGCGAAAGGACCTTCGATGTCATTTTTCAACAAGCTGAAGAGCCGCCTGTTCAAGAGTTCTTCCAGGCTGGAGGACGGTGTGGATGCCATCGTGGACGAGGTGGCAGCCCCGGTCGTGCCGGACGATGCCGGTGTTGATTTGCCCACGGTGGATCAGTCCGGGCCCGTGTCGACGGCCCCGGTGGCGGCACAGGGAAACCCGGCCCGGAAGACCGGGCTTCTGGGGCGGCTTGTCGGACGCGGCGGCGAGGGCGAGGTGGCGCGGCGGGTTCTGGACGACGACATGCTCGAGCAGCTGGAAGAGTTGCTGATCACTGCCGACATGGGGGTTCCGACAGCCACGCGGGTCACCGCCAACATTGCCGAGGGCCGCCTTGGCACGCGGCTGTCCTCTGGCGAGGTGCGCCAACTGATGGCAGAGGAGATCGCCCGCATCATGGAGCCAGTGGCGCTGCCCATGCCGCTTTACCCGAACCGCCCGCAGGTCGTTCTGGTGGTGGGTGTCAACGGGTCCGGCAAGACCACCACCATCGGCAAGCTGGCGTCGCAGTTCCGCGCGGCGGGCCTTTCGGTGGTGATCGCGGCAGGCGACACGTTTCGCGCCGCGGCGGTGGAGCAGTTGCAGATCTGGGGGGATCGGGCGGGCGTGCCGGTATTGACGGCGCCCGAGGGGTCCGATCCCGCGAGCCTTGCCTTCGAGGCGATGACCAAGGCGGGCGAAAGCGGCGCCGATCTGTTGCTGATCGACACCGCCGGGCGGTTGCAGAACCGGGCCGATCTGATGGAAGAGCTGTCGAAGATTGTCCGGGTGATCCGCAAGAAGGACCCAACCGCGCCGCATAATACCCTTTTGGTTCTGGATGCGACGACGGGACAGAACGCGTTGATGCAGGTGGAGATCTTTCAGAAGCTTGCGGATGTGAGCGGGCTGGTGATGACGAAACTTGACGGGACGGCGCGCGGCGGCGTTCTTGTCGCGCTGGCCGATCGGTTCGGGTTGCCGATCCATGCCATCGGCGTCGGGGAACAGATCGACGATCTGTCGCCGTTCGATCCGGAGGAATTCGCCCGGGCCCTGACCGGCAGCGCGACCTGAATGCCCGAAGCGTGAGCGACTGGCTGGTGTCACTGGACGGGACAGAGGCGGGGCACCGGCTTGCCCTGATCCTCGCGCTGTTGGCGGCCGTTCTGCACGCGGTGTTCGGTGCGCTTCAGAAGGGAATGCACGATCCGTGGCTGACCCGTGGCGCCGTCGACACGTTTCTGTTCATCTTCGCCTTGCCGGTGGCGCTGTTCATCGTGCCCTGGCCCCGGGGGATGGAATGGGTGCTTCTGCTGGGGGCGCTGGGGATCCATTTCTGCTACAAGATGGGAATGGCCCTGGCCTATTCGCGGGGCGCCTTCACGGTTGTCTATCCGGTGGTGCGCGGTACGGGGCCGCTGTTCACGGTCATCGGCGCCTGGCTGATCTTCGGCGAGACCTTTTCCGCAGTGCAGTGGCTGGGCGTTGCGGTCCTGCTGAGCGGAATTTTCGGTCTTGCCGCCTACAACCTGATCCATGTCGACATGCAGCGCGACACCCTGGTGCCCGCCCTGTGGATTGCGGCGGCGACCGGTGGGCTTGTCGCCATATATACCACCTATGATGCCTATGGGATCCGCGCCACCCCGGACCCGTTCACGTTTCTTGCCTGGTTCTTCGTCATCACGGCGGTGGATTTTCCGGCGATCGCGCTTGTGCGATACCGCCGGATGACAGCCCCGCCGCAGTTGCGCCCGTTGCTGGCACGTGGCGCTTTCGGCGCGTTGATCGCGTTCGGCAGTTTCGGATCGGTGATGATGGCGACGCGGCTGGACAAGGTGGGCGAGGCAGCGGTACTGCGCGAAACCTCGACGGTGTTCGCCGCGCTCATCGGCTGGCTGGTGCTTGGTGAAACCGTCGGTCCCCGGCGCATGGCGTTGATGGCATTGATTGCAGCGGGCGCCGTGATAGTTGAGATGGGCGGTTAAGGGAGAGCATGATGGATCAGAAGTCGCCGGCCCCCTGGGTCAAGACGGCCCTGGAGATGGGCCCGATCGTGCTGTTCTTCATCGGCTATCTGGCGCTGCGCGACCGCACCTTCGATATCGGCGGGGTCGCGTACAGCGGTTTCATCGTGATCACCGCGGCATTCGTCCCCGTCATCGCGCTGAGCACGTTCATCCTGTGGCGCCTGACCGGCAAGCTGAGCAAGATGCAGGTGCTGACGCTGGTGCTGGTGGTGGTGTTTGGCGGACTGACCGTCTGGTTCAACGACGAACGCTTCTTCAAGATGAAGCCGACGCTGATCTATCTGATCTTCGCGGCGATCCTGGGGTTCGGCCTGTTGCGCGGTCAGTCCTACCTGAAACTTGTCATGTCAGAGATGATTCCCCTGCGTCAGGACGGCTGGATGATCCTGACCCGCAGGTTTGCTGCGTTCTTTCTGGGGCTGGCGGTGGCCAACGAACTGGTCTGGCGCACGATGTCGACGGGGGCCTGGGTGAATTTCAAGACCTTCGGCCTGACCGCAGCGATGTTCGGATTCTTCATCTTGCAGGGCAGGCTGTTTCGCGAACACGCCATCCCCACCGAGACCGGACAGGACTGAGCGATCCGCCTACAGGCTGTGGTGCAGATGCATGTGACGCTGCGTGCCGTGGCGCAGCGCGGCGCCGTCAGAAAGCTCGACCAGCACATCGTGTTCAAGGGGCGGGCGGAATGCGATGCCAAAGCGGGTTCCGCGGCGCCAGCGGATCTTTCCCGTAAAGGTCTTGCTGCGCAGCCTGAAGGTGACGTCGTCGCCCGCCTCGGCCGTCGCAAGGGCCGGGCAGTTCATCTTGAGCCCTGCGCGGCTGACATCCGACAGATGCGCGACGGCTTCGACCTCTCCGCAGACCAGTTTGAGACGTACCTCGGACGGAAACCGCCGTTCGCGCTGCATACTCATCATCATCTGTCACGCCTCCATTGATTCGGACGGAGTGTCGCGCAATCGGGTGAAAATGTGGTAAAGTCTCAGCGTTTGAAAAGATTGTTCTGCGCGGTGCGGTCAGATTGCAGGTCAGACCTTCTGTCCGCCGCAACGGCGCGCCCTGCCTTCACCCCGTCACGGGCCCCGACGTCGTCCAGCCAGCGCGCCATGTTCGGCTTGTCCTCAAGGCTTTGTTGCTGACCCTCCCAGAGCGATGCCCAGGGCCAGACCGCCATGTCGGCGATGGACATGAAATCGCCGGCCACGAACCGGTTGTTGGCAAGCTGGCGATCCAGCACACCGTAGAGCCGAGCCGTTTCGGCGCGATACCGGTCCTTGGCATAAGGCAGATCGTTGGGCGGATCCATCGCAGGGGCGTATTTCAGGAAGTGGTGCGCCTGTCCTGCCATCGGCCCCACGCCGCCCATCTGCCACATCAGCCACTGGTCGACCGCGATCCTGTCGCGTTCCGTCTGGCCGCAGAACTGACCCGTCTTGCGGGCAAGATATTGCAGGATCGCGCCGGATTCAAAGATCGAGATCGGCGTACCATCGGGGCCGTCGGGATCGGTGATCGCGGGCATCCGGTTGTTGGGGGCGATCTTGAGGAATGCGGGGTCGAACTGATCTCCGGCCCCGATATCGATCAGGCGGACAGTGTAAGCCAACCCCATTTCTTCGAGCGCGATTGATACTTTCCAGCCGTTTGGTGTGGGCCAGTAGAAAAGTTCGATAGGGGCGGTCATGACGTCCTCCGGTTGCCTTGCGCGATCCTGCGGCACGGCCGGTCGGGGCGCAAGCGGTCAGGTGGCGGTATCCAGTGCGGGGCCGAAGTCGCGATGCGGCAGACGGCGCAGCACGCGTCGCCGCGGTGTCGGCAGACGGGCCTGCAGTTGCCCCAGGGTCAGGTCATCCCGATCGCCAAGCCAGCGGGCATAGAACGCGAACAGCCCCGGCCGCAGGTACCCCGACCAGTGGCAGATCCTCTGCTCCGGCTTGCCGATGCCGTGCCCGAGTTCGCGCAACGCGTCGCGACTGGCCTGATCGTTGATCCGCAGGTCGACCCAGCGCGGCAGGGCGACGCCGAGACCGCGCCCGAGGGATCTCTGACCGCAGCCGACCGCAAGTTCGATCAGCCCGTCATACATCAGGTTCTCGCCGCTGGTGATGTTGAGCACCTCTGCGGTGGCTCCCGCGGACGAGCCCATGGCGAGGCGGGCGGTTGCACGGAACTCCGCGCCGGCCATCCGGGCG
>JBGTLJ010000356.1:0-1773 GCA_041744175.1 Oceaniglobus sp.
GACCGACGACTTCAGCGTTTCGGCCAGCGACGCCTGCTGCTCGTCGCTCATCTGCGTCGCAGACGTGACGTCCGCCGTCACCTCACCCCGATCGCGCGCGATCAGATCGCGCAGCGTGGCGACAATCTGCGGCAGGACGAACAGTCGCCGCTTGGCTGCCATCAGGCGCAGGGTGTTCGCGGTCGTCTCGTGCAACCCCATCTTGTCGGCAAGCGCGCCGATCGCTCTGCCCTGCTGATCGCGGGTGTAAAGCGGCGAGTGGATCAGTTCGCGGAATTCCGGGCTGTCGGTCATCGCGGCGCCCAGCGCGTCGATATCCGCCTCGATCGCCTGCAAGGCATTTTCTTCTTTCGCAAGCGAAAACACTGCCGACGCATAGCGCGCGGCAATCCCCGTGGAAATCGAAGCCGGTTCGGACACAGCCACCCTTTCGATACATCACTGCACTGACCTGTCCCGACGGTGGGAAAGTTCAAGGCAATCCAAAAGCGCCCCTCACGGACACGTCATCAAAGTCGGCTGGGGTGTAGCAGAGGTCCCCACCCCTCGCAACAGCGTAACCCGATGGCGCCGGGCCACCTGGCGGAATGCCTGTCCGGTGCAGTATTTGCACGCCCTGGAATGGGTCACAGTCGGCGCCGCGCCCCTTGTCGCTGCCATGCTCGCCACCATGCCCGCCGTACCGGCGCGCGAATCCTCGCGGGCGGTATCGTGCGATGCGGCGTCAGGCGGTGCGTGCATGATCGGACAACGTCAGACCGGGCGGACCCCGGGAATCGGCAGCGTGTCGGGGACCCGCACCTTGCGCCGCTCGCCACTCTTGACCTTGGTTCCGTTGGTGGCGGCGACATCCTTGCGCGCCTCGACCATCAGCACGCCGCCGGCGTACTGACCCGAAACCCGCTGCCCGACCCGCTCCATCACCGCGCCGAACCTGAGCCAGAACCGCCGCTCCGACGGCGGCTGGAACAGCGCCGCGACATTGCGCGTCGGCGAGAAATCGCAGCGGCGCAGCTGCGCGCCAAGCTGGGTCAGGCTATAGGGCCGTCCGAAACCGAACGGCGTCTGGTCGCGGCGTGCCCACATCCCCGCGCGGTTGGGAACGATGAACAGTGCGCGACCGGAAGGTTTCAGCACCCGCCACGCCTCCTGCAGAACCGATGTCGGGTTCTCGCTTGTCTCCAGCCCGTGCATCAGGACCAGCCGGTCCACCGATTCCCGTTCCAGCGGCCAAAGCGTCTCTTCGCACAGCACCGAAACGTTCGCCTCGCCTTCCGGCCAGGGCATCACGCCCTGGGGGCCAGGCATCAGCCCGATCACCCGCCCGGACGTCTCGAGATAGGGGCGCAGCAACGGCACCGCAAAGCCGAACCCCACCACCGTCTGCCCCTTTGCCGGAGGCCACAGGTTCGCCACCTGACCCCGCACCGCGCGCTGCGCCGCCCGCCCCAGCCGGGTGCGGTAATAGAAGGTCCGCAAATCGAGGACATCCAGATGCATTGTAGTCGGGTCCGATCGCGTTAGTCTGGCGCAACATAGAAAACGAAAGCGATGAACGCCATGGCCCTGGAACTTGTCACCCTACCGTGTCTATCGGACAACTATGCCTTTCTGCTGCACGATGACGACAGCGGCGCGACGGCGCTGGTCGATGTCCCCGAGGCCGCGCCAATCCGTGCCGCGCTGCAGGTCCGCGGCTGGTCCCTGTCCGAGATCTGGATAACCCATCACCACGCCGACCACGTTCAGGGCCTTGCTGCCCTGCGCGCCGAT
>JBGTLJ010000357.1:0-3277 GCA_041744175.1 Oceaniglobus sp.
GCAGCCTCTGGACGGCGACCTGATGGCGATGGCCATCTTCAAGGCCCGGATCGCCAGATCGCGCTTCATGCGGTTGCTGACAGCCCAGCCGATCACGCGGCGGGAATGCAGGTCCAGGATGACTGCCAGATACAGCCCCCCCTCGCGGGTCCAGAGGTAGCTGATGTCACCCATTTGTCTAGCGTCGAAAGCCCAACGCCCAGATGATCCGCAACTTGTCGCCGTGTCAGCCCGCTGGTCAGTGCAATTCGCACTGCATCCTTACGGAATTCATCCGTTCTTCCCGTGCGCATCTCCTTTGCTGCAAGTCATGCTATCAAAGCAGCGGCACCAAACCGCGACAGGTCCAGGATCTGCAGCAGGCTGGCCCGGATCAGCCGCTCCGGAGCGATCGATGGGCGGCCGAAATCGGCATGGAGCGCCGCAAGCCCGGTATCCAGGCTCGCCGGTGCGTCGTTGACGATCGGTCTGATCAAACGCTGTGGATGGCGGGCCGCAACGCGCTCCTCGCCTCAACAAAGCTGAAAGGCGATCCCGCCGCCTCGTCCGTCCCACGCATCGCACCCCCCGCCACAACCTTGCCAGCAGTGAATCATCTTCTCGAAACCGCGTCGGGAGCAGACTGTTTCAGCAGCCTGCTAAGGCAACGTGGACACCGCTATCGACGAGCCGCTAAGCGCTCTGGACGCCGATCTGCCCGATCCCTCAAAGGTCAATAAAGCATTGGCCAGCCTGCAAGCCTCACTTGCGGACCCTTCGGCCTCGTCGAGCGGCGGCCTTGGGGTCGGCACCGTCTCCGGCATCACGGTGACGGATGCGAACGGCCATGGCCATCCTCCTGCCGACATCGACGACCTCTTGCCGTAAAGCTTCCCCAAGACCGCAGCCAAAGCCGCGGCTTGATCTGCAAACGGGCGATCAGTCTCGGCACGGGATATGGGGGTGAACCACCGCTTGCGCACGATCTCGCCGCCTGAAGCGATCGAGGGGGAGCGCAATGGCCCCCCCTCCCCTTGGCAATGCGCTGATAGTAATGCTCAGAAATCCCAGAAGCCGTCTTCGCCGTAGTCGTCGCAAGTCGCGCCGACTTCGGTCTCCTCGAGGTAGCCGCTGCTGTCGGCGTCGTAGCCGCCGTAGACCCCGGTGCCGAACTCGTCTTCAGACAGCAGGCCATCGCTATCGGCGTCCCATTTGCCAAACGTGTCAACTTCGCCCAGACCGGCGCCAAACTCGTCTTCGGTCAGCGCGCCGTCCGCGTCGCCGTCCCAGACGCCGTAGTCGTCTGTCGAGCGGTAGCCGACCTGCTGCTCTTCTTCGCTGAAGAGACCGTCCTGATCCGTGTCGTAGGAGCTATAGAGGCCGGTGTTGTATTCATCTTCCGACAGGAAGCCGTCGCTGTCCAGATCGCGTTCGGAGAACCAGGCGTTCTCCCCATAGGCGGTGCCGTACTCGGCCTGGTCGAGCATGGTATCCTGGTTGGTGTCCCAGTCGCCGTGGCAATCGGCCAGTGCCGGCGCGGCCCCGAGACCAAGTGCAAGGATCGACGTCATCGCAAGGTTGCGCAGTGTAAGTGTCATGGAAAGTCCTCCAGTTTCAACATTGGCTCCATCCCCGGAGCAACAGCTCCGGAAACGGTACCGGATCTTTCGGAAGGGCCGACAACACGTGGCCCTTCCGGAGGGCGAAAGCTGTCGCCTCAGGGCCTGCAACAAGCCCTTTCTCCGTCGTGGTCCGGAACACCATCGTTCCAGACCGTCGCGAGATCAGTTCTTCGGAGCTGTCGTTCCGGTGGTGTCCGAGGAGCCACTTGCATCGGAGCCGGTTGTCTGGCCACCCGAAGCATTGCCCGAACCGCCCGTGGTGCTGCCGGAGGCACCGCCGCTGCCCTGTTCGACCGGCTGGCCCATCGCGTCGTAAAGCACGATTTCGACACCCTCCTGCAGCCGCATTCCGATGGACTGCATCGCCTGTTGCCGCAGGTACTGCTCGATCTGCGGACGCACCTCCTCGACCGGGGGGAGGTTCTGCTGCCCCTGGGCCGTAGCTTCGTCGTACGCGCTCTGGACGGTCTCATCGGTCACGGCGTTCGCCATCTCGCGCTCGATCCAGACCTGCACCATCGCGTCCTCTTCAGCGGTCTGCGTCGAGCCTTCGACAAGGGCGATGACCTCGGGATCCTCGGCGAGGTTCTGGCCTCGCGCCTCCTCGAGGACAAGTTCCCGAAGGACCAGCTGCTGCAATGCCATCGGCACGAGCATCTGGGGCGGCTGCGATTGCAGCTGCGGGGGCAGCGTGCCGATCACGGTCATCACGTCAGAGCCCAGGATCTCGACATCGCCGACCTTCGCGACGACGGATTCGGGTGCAGGGCCACCTTCCATTTGTGCCTGTCCGCCGGATTGACCGGATTGCGGCGCGTCCCCGGACTGGGTCGTCTGGCCACCTGATTGGCCGGACTGGGCACTGTCGCCGCTCGAACTCTGCGCCACGGCGGGCAGGGCAAGGGCGAGGGACAGGCAGGTTCCGAGCGCGGTGGTCTTCAGCATGTCGATTTTCATCATAGTCTCCTTTATTGCTCCGGTGCGCGTTCCGCGCATCCCGGATCTCCGTCTTGAATGGGGTCGGGATCAGACGTTTTCGTCGCCCCCCCCCCCCCGATATCGCAGGCCATTTGGCCCAGGACTTCGTCCCGGGCTCAGATACTGGCGTCGCGCCTCTGGTCTGCCGACCGGGCCCCGTCGATCTGCGTTGCATCGCAATCGGCCAGCGGTGCGATCTGCTGTGCCATTGCAGGCAGGGCCGTGCTGGCCGCACGGCAGGACTTCATCGGTCTCATGGTCTTCCTTTCGGTCCGATCGATCAGAGTGCGGCATCACCACCTCTGACCCCTTTTTCGCGACCTTGCCTTAGTCGAACCTTAGTCCTCCGGGTCGTTGCGAATTTTATTCGCGATACGGCACGGGAGGCACGATGAACCGAAGCCCGGGCACGCGCGTTCCGATAATGCGTCATGAAAATGGAGGGCTGGCATGCGCGTTCTTTTGATCGAGGACGACCCCGTTCTGGGCGACGGTCTTTGTATGGGCCTTCGGTTGGAAGGCTTGCGGGTGGACTGGCTTACTGAAGCGGGCGATGCGAGCGTCGCACTCGCCGACGATACATTCGACGTGGCAATCCTAGATCTGAACCTGCCTGACGGTTCGGGGCATGATATCCTCAAGACGTGGCGCGACAATGGCCATGAGGTTCCCGTCCTGATCCTCACAGCCCATGACAG
>JBGTLJ010000358.1:0-1702 GCA_041744175.1 Oceaniglobus sp.
GGTTGGCCTCGCTGGCCGCCCGGCCCACCACAGCGAGGATCACGCCGAACCCGGTGCCCGCGATGCCGAAGCCGACGGCGATCTCGAGCACCCAGTGCTGGCCGGGCGTCACCGCGAAGGACGACAGCACCAGCCCCACCGCATAGAACAGCGCGCCAAGGATGATGGCCCGCCGGTCGCCGATCCGTTCGGCCAGGGCGGCGAACAGCGGCTGGCCGACCCCCCAGGCGAGATTCTGGATCGCGATGGCCATGGAGAAATCGGCCCTGAGCCAGCCGAATTCCGACGCGATCGGGATCTGTAACACCCCGAACGACGCCCGGATAGCAAAGCTGACCATGATCACGGCACAGCCGGCGACGAGGACCGGGGTGATCAGCGGGCTGCGGGTCATGGTCGCGAGCATATGGAAGGCGCGGGCGCGGTCAAATCAGAACTTTTGAAGCGCGGGCAAACATCTTTTGATCGAAGCGCGGTCCTGGGATACCAGTGCCCACCAGAAGCAAAGATGGGTTAGGGCATGGGTTCGGTCGCGGACATCTACGATGCGCGGATCGCCGCGGGCAAGCTGGACGACGATCCGGTGCAGCGCGCGGTGTTTGCGGAATTCGAGCGGCTGCGCGCGGCGCTGGCGCAGCCGGTACGCAAGGCCACGTTCTTTTCGCGGCGCGCGCCCGATCCGATCCCGGGGCTGTACATGTGGGGCGGCGTCGGGCGCGGCAAATCCATGCTGATGGATCTGTTCCATGACGCGGTGAACATCGACGACAAGCGGCGGGTGCATTTCCACGCCTTCATGCAGGAGGTCCATGCCGGGATGATCGCGGCGCGCAGGGACGGGGTGGACGATGCGCTGGACCCTGTGGGGCGGTCGATCGCCAAGGGGGTGCGGCTCTTGTGTCTGGGCGAGATGCAGATCAGCGACATCACCGATGCGATGATCGTCGGACGACTGTTCTCGATGCTGTTCGATGCCGGGGTCACGGTGGTGACCACCAGCAACCGGGTGCCCGACGATCTTTACAAGGACGGTCTGAACCGGCAGCTTTTCCTGCCGTTCATCGCGTTGCTGAAGGATCGGATGGTGGTCTGGGAACTGGCTGCCGCGCGCGATTACCGCCAGGACCGGCTGGCGGGCGCAGAGGTCTATTTCAGCCCCGACAATGCCACGGCCCGGGCCGAGATGGACCGGCTGTGGGGCGATCTGGCGACGGCGGAAGTGGTGCCTCTGATGCTGCACGTCCAGGGTCGGCAGGTGGAACTGCCGCTGTTTTCGGGCGGGGTGGCGCGGGCATCGTTCTGGGATCTGTGCGGGCGCGCGCTGGGGGCCGCCGATTATCTGGCCGTGGCCGCGGCTGTGCGGGTGCTGATGCTGGAGGGGATTCCGCGCCTGAGCAGCGAGAACTACAACGAGGCCAAGCGGTTCGTCACCCTGATCGACGCGCTCTACGAGGCAGGGGTGCGGTTGATCGCCAGTGCCGCGGACGTGCCGGAGCGGCTGTATCTGGAGGGATCGGGATCGTTCGAGTTCGAGCGTACCGCATCGCGGCTGCGGGAAATGCAGAGTGCCGAATGGGGGGCGTGATCCGGCGGAGGCGCTGACGCGCCGCACGATATCTTGTCCGGCGCCCGGGGCGGGGGTTTGGCGACGCCGCCGGCGGTGGGGGGGGGGTTGCGGAGGGGGGCCTCCGGCGGGAGTTTT
>JBGTLJ010000359.1:0-1982 GCA_041744175.1 Oceaniglobus sp.
GTCGGATCCGGGCCGGTTGCGGGATCTGGTCGGCACCGCGCGCGCCGCCCTGCTGCTCCTCGGAGGGGCGACATGGACGGCGGAGCAGGCGCTGTCGTTCGGCCTGATCGACGTCATCTGCGACGATCCGATGATCCGCGCGCAAGAGGTTGCCGCCGACGCACTGGGTGCAGAACACAGCCATGTCGCCGCCGTCAAGGCGATGATCGGGCGGCACGGTGGCGATGATCGCCCCCGCCTGGTCCCTTTATGACGGCGGCCCGGCGTTCCGCAGGGCGGGCAGGCCGATCCCCGTCGCCTCGAACCCGCCGTCCGATGCGATCACCTGTCCGGTGACATAGGATGCGGCAGGCGAACACAGGAATGCGATGACCGATGCGATCTCGTCCTCGCTGCCATAGCGGTTCAGCGGTATGGCATCGTGATAGGCGGCGATAATCTCTGGCGAATGTACCGCCATCGCCAGTTTGGTGCGCACCGGCCCGGGGGCCACGCAATTGGCCCGGATGCCGTGTTCGCCCAGTTCGACCGCCTGCTGTCTGGTCAGATGGATCACCGCCGCCTTCGACGTGCCATAGGCCACGCGCAGGGTGGATGCGCGCAACCCGCTGATGCTGGCGATGTTGACGATGGCGCCACGGCTTTCGCGCAATGCCGGGATGCAGGCCTGGGTCACCAGAAACGCACCGTCCAGATTGGTCTCCATCACCCGGCGCCAGCGTGCGAACGTCGTTTCGCCGATCGGGCCGAAATCGGCGATACCGGCGTTGTTGACGACGGCGTCGATGCCTCCGGACCACTCCAGAACCCGCGCCACCATGGATGCGACCGCCGTTTCGTCGGACACGTCGCAGACCAGCGGCAGCACCCCGCAAAGGGGGCGCGATGCGGTCCCCAGTTCCGCACCGTCCCGGTCGATCATTGCAACCCGGTATCCCGCGGCGATCAGCAGCGTCGTGGTGGCCAGCCCGATGCCCCGGGCCGCCCCCGTGACGATGGCGGTCCGTTCGCTCATCGCGCGCCCATCTCCATGCACCCTGTCAGCTGGACAGCGTCATCGCGCCCCGCAGAGCGGAGCTGCCGGGGGCGATCTGCCCCATGGCCGCCGTGTTGATGCGCGCACACCTCCGCAGTCAGACCCGGCTCACTCGACCAGCTTTTCGTCCAGCAGCGCCGAGAATTCCTCATAGCTCATGTTGGAATACTTGGTGCCGTCGATGATGAACGACGGCGTGGACGAGATATCGTCTTCGGCCTGATTCTTTTCCCAGGTCGCCACCAACGCCTGCGCCTTGGCGCCATCGGCCAGACAGGCGTCAAGCTGCGCATCGCTCAGTCCGGCGGTCTTGCCGATCCGGCGCAGATTGGCCGCGACCGTTGCGGGTTCGCCCTTGGTCCATTCGGCCTGCTGTTCGTAAATCAGATCGGCAAGCCCGAAATACCGCACCGGCCCACCGCAGCGCGCCACCATTCCGGCCCACAGCCCATAGCGGTCGAAATAGACCTCGCGGTAGACGAAATTAATGAGATCGGTGTCGATGTAGTTCCGCTTCAGCTGTTCCAGCGTCGTTGCGTGAAAATTCTTGCAGTGCGGGCAGGTGAACGAGGCGTATTCGATCACCGTCACCGGCGCGTCGGGATTGCCCATGGACATTTCCTGCACCAGCGACAGATCCGCGTCGCCGGACTCTTGCGCGTCAAGCGCGAAGGACGTCACCGCAGTGGAGTCGGTGCGGGTGGTGGAATAGTAGAACGCGCCGCCAAGGCCGACAGCGATGGCGATAAGCGCGGGTACGAAACGATTCATGTCATGGCCTCATCTTTCGGGTTTTCGGTGTCATCACGTTGCGGCCCAGTTTCTCCAGGGCGGTGCGAAGGCCGTCGTCACGGATCGGCGCCACCGTGTCGCGCGCGGCGCCCACCACCGCAGGGTCCGGGGCTGCGGCTTGTTGCGGTGCCTTTCGGTGGCTGAAATCCACCTG
>JBGTLJ010000360.1:0-1680 GCA_041744175.1 Oceaniglobus sp.
CGCCGCGATCTGCGGATCGAATGGCATGAATGTCGTCCTCACAGGCGTTCTGACCCGACCTATCATACTGCGCGCGGTCCCGCCCAGAGCCGTCCGAACACGATGCGGCGAACCGCCGGCGGCCGAGATCCCGGCGCAGGGCGTCGCATCCCCGCAGCGACCTCACGATGGCATAAGACACACATCCCGCGCAGAAGTGACCGAAGTTCCCTTGAATAGAACGGCCCACCGACCCATCTTGAGGCCAGACTCGCGAATGCATTGGAGCCCGCCATGATCGACCGCCGCCGCTTTATGATGTCCACAGTGCTGGGCGCCAGCGGCTTGGCCTTGCCGACCCTGTTGTCCGCGCAGGAGGTCGTGACCGACCCGCTCGCGCCGGAGGTGCCGGAGGCACGTGACATGTCACCGAAACTGGTGCGCCTCGACAACCCGATGCCCGCAGGCCAGATCCACGTCGTCCCGGACGTCTTTTCCCTGTACTGGACGCTCCCGAACGGCGAGGCGTTGCGCTATTACGTCGGTGTCGGACGCGATGCCCTGTACATCGCCGGCGAATTCACCATCGGCGCCAAGAAGGAATGGCCAAGCTGGACACCGACCAAAGACATGATCGAGCGGGAGCCTGATCATTACGCCCAGTACAAGGACGGCATGCCCGGTGGCCCCGACAACCCTCTGGGCGCGCGCGCGCTGTACCTGTTCCAGCCGCAGATCGGCGATACCTTCCTGCGGATTCACGGCACCAACAAGCCCGACACGATCCGCCAGGACGTGTCCAACGGCTGCGCCCGGCTGGTGAACGAAGAGGTCATCGACCTCTACGACCGCGTGCCCATCGGGGCCCAGTGCTTTCTATACGAAAAAGGTCTGCTGCCCAAAGCGGCCTGACCGTCAGGCAAAGAAAATGGGGCGCTGCAGATCGATCTGCGGCGCCCCATTTCGTTTGATGTGTCTCAGGCTTCGGGTGGCAGGACGCGCAGGCGCAATTCGCGCAGCTGTTCGTTCATCGGCTCGCTGGGTGCGCCCATCATCAGGTCTTCGGCGCGCTGGTTCATCGGGAACATGATGACCTCGCGGATGTTCGCCTCGTCGGCCAGCAGCATGACGATCCGGTCGATTCCGGCGGCACAGCCCCCGTGCGGCGGCGCGCCGTACTGGAACGCGTTGACCATGCCGCCAAAGCGCTTCTCGACCTCGTCCTTGCCGTAACCGGCAATCTCGAACGCCTTGAACATGATCTCGGGCTTGTGGTTCCGGATCGCGCCGGACACCAGTTCGTAGCCGTTGCAGGCGAGGTCGTACTGGAACCCCAGCACCTCCAGCGGATCACCCTGCAGCGCCGCCATCCCGCCCTGCGGCATGGAGAAGGGGTTGTGCTCGAAGTCGATCTTGCCGGTCTCGTCGTCGCGGGCATAGATCGGGAAATCCACGATCCAGGCAAAGGCGAAACGGTCCTTGTCAGTCAGGCCCAGCTCCTCGCCGATGACGGTCCGCGCACGACCGGCGACGGATTCGAAGGCCTCCGGCTTGCCGCCGAGGAAGAAGGCGGCGTCGCCGACACCTAGGCCGAGTTGTTGGCGGATTTCTTCGGTGCGCACTGGGCCGATATTTTTGGCAAGGGGGCCCGCAGCTTCCATTGAGCCAAAGTAGGCATCAAAAACAAGCTGAGCTTTTTGG
>JBGTLJ010000361.1:0-3468 GCA_041744175.1 Oceaniglobus sp.
GTCGGATCCAGAGCCGGTTCGGGGGCCGTGATTTCCGGTTCCGGCTCGGGCGGGCGCACGGTGGGCGAGGGACCCTCCTCGGGCCGGGTGAGAGCAGCGAACTCCTGTTCGCTCAGCAGGGTGACGTTGGCCGCCTCCGGCAGGATCGGCGGGTTGAGCGCGAACAGACCGCCCAGCAGCGCGGCGCCGATCAGGGACGCGTGGCCGATCCCGGAAATGGTGGTGCCGGTTCGCACGCCGCCCCCTCAGTTTCCCGATGCGTTCGACGGGCCGTCGAGAGTTGGCCCGCCTGTGTCGGTCACAAGACCGATGTCGGAAAAGCCCCCGGCGTTGAGCGCGCCCATCACCTGCACCACGCGGGCATAGGGGATGGCGCCGTCAGCCCGCAGATAGACCTTCTGGCTGGTCCGTTCGGCGGCGATGGCGCGCAACTGGCCGATCAGATCGTCGCTTTCCGTCTCGTTGCGCATCAACAGGGTTCGGCCATCGGCTGTGAGGGTAAGGGTTAGCGGTTCCTCGCGTTCCGTCGGCAGGGCCTGGGCGCTGGTTTTCGGAAGTTCGACAGGCACACCCACCGTCAGCAGAGGGGCGGCGACCAT
Organism: Oceaniglobus sp.; assembly: GCA_041744175.1. Classification (GTDB taxonomy): domain Bacteria; phylum Pseudomonadota; class Alphaproteobacteria; order Rhodobacterales; family Rhodobacteraceae; genus Oceaniglobus. The sequence continues at coordinate 600 of JBGTLJ010000361.1, forward strand.
GAACACGATCAGCAGCACCAGCATCACGTCGACAAAGGGCGTGACGTTGATGTCCGACATCGGCTTGCGGCGGGCACGGCGGCCCCTTCGGCCCGCGGTTCTTTCGATGGTCCCGGCACCCATGGCTCAGGCGTCCAGCTGGCGCGACAGGATGGTGGCGAATTCGTCTGCAAAACTGTCATAGGCGCGCAGGATCTTGTCGGAATCGCTGGACAGCTTGTTGTAGAAGATCACTGCCGGGATCGCCGCGAGCAGGCCGAGCCCGGTGGCCAGCAGGGCCTCTGCGATGCCGGGGGCGACGACGGCAAGGTTGGTGTTCTGCTGTTCGGCGATTTCGATGAAGGCGTTCATGATCCCCCAGACGGTGCCGAAAAGGCCGATGAATGGCGCAGTGGATCCCACCGTGGCGAGAAACGGCAGCCCCTTTTCCAGCGCCTCGGCTTCCTTGGCGATGGCGACGTCCATGGACCGGTCGATGCGCGATTGTGCGCCGGGGATCAGCGCGCCGTCCTGGCGGTAGCTGCGGCGCCATTCGGTCATCCCCGCGACAAAGACCGACTGTGCGCGTCCCGTTGGATCGGCGCCGATCTTGTCGAACAGTTCGTCCAGCGGTTCGCCCGACCAGAAAGCGGATTCGAACGTCAGATGTTCGCTGCGGGCACGGCGGAACAGGATATGTTTCTGGATGATGATCGCCCAGGCCCAGAACGAAGCGAGAATCAGCAACAAGATCACCAGCTTTACGGTAAGTGTCGCCTGGGCATAGAGGCCCCACAACGAGAAATCGGCGCCGGCGGCCAGCGCGAGAGTTTCGGTTTCCATGTATCCTGCTCGGGTTGCGACCGTTTTGCCGGCCCTCATTTGGGAAATAGACTACAGCATTGTCAGCGCGAGTACCAATAACATTCCCCGCCTCCCATGTTACGTAGGGTGCGCGTTGCGTGACCGGCATGGCATTTGCCCCGGGCGCGCGGTCATCCTGGGGCTTGACCCCGGGATCTCTCACGTCGGCAGGCCCCGGCAAGAGATCCTCGGGTCAGGCCCGAGGATGACCGGTCGGCAGCCGCAGTTCGACCGGCAACCGCGTGGCCCGGCCCGCCGGGTCGAGCATGACCAGCGTCACTTTCGCGGCAAACAGCTTTTCATTGGCGCGCCACACATCCTGTTGCAGCACGATGCGCGCGCCGCTGCCGTGGTGCACGGCCGTCGTGACAGTGAGGATGTCGTCGAACCGGGCGGGACGCAGGTAGTCCGCCTCGATCCGGGCGACGGCAAAGACACGGCCCGCCGCGCGCAGGGCATTCTGGTCGATCCCGAGAGTGCGCACCCAGTCGCTGCGCGCACGCTCTATATATTTGAGATAGTTTGCGTAATAAACGATGCCTGCCATATCCGTATCCTCGTAATAGACGCGGATCGCAAAGGTATGAGGGGCATCGTCCATGGCTCAGACGATATCGAAACCGGAGCCCTAGGGATAGCCGGTAATGTTCTCAGCACCATAAGGCGTCATTACGAGGATGTCGTGTTTGCGGTATCGCCCCGTCCCGTGCATGCCGTTCGACAGAGTCTGCATCAGCTCCGAATTGACCCACATGCCCCCCAACTTCGACAGTTCGGAGGCTGATTTGAGCAGCTTGCGGACTTCGGGTTACTATTTTTCAAAGGGTTAGTGCGACGCGGCTTGCGCGAAGTCACGTCATCGAACGGACGCAACTACGGGAAGAGGTAAACTGATCGTGGCGGCTCGTTTCTGTTTCAATCGGTGCTGATCATTTCACTGCTTATCCTGTTTCTTGAAGGTAATCAGATGACACAGTTTCTGGAAGCAATGATGCTGACTGCGTTTTCGGTGGGCTGGTATTGCTCTATCTATCGCACGCTCAGGGTCCGGCAGGTGACTGGCAAAAGCCTTGGCTTCGTGGTGCTCATCGGATCTGGTTATCTGTGTGGGGTCGCGTCGAAATGCGTTCTTTGGGTACAAACCGGTGACATGCCGACGATCATCTACCTTTATTCATGGAATGCCGCTGTCATCGCTTTTGACGCCTGGCTGGTGATTCGTTATTCCCGGACTCAAGAAAATTCGAACCGATCCCCCGAACACCTTGTTCCGACATTGCCCAAGTAAGACCTCTTTCGGTCCATAGCAGGGGCGCTCTTGATCAAGTGTCCAGTACGAGCCGCACCAGCGGACTGTCCGGATCCTCCAGCGGCTCGATCACGTCGAAATGGTGCTTGCCCGCATCGATCTGCAGAATCGCGTTCGGCCATGCGTCGGCCAACCAGCGGGCTTGATCGAGGAAGGCGGGGCGTTCGTCCGCGCCGACCCAGACCGTGACCGGAACATCGCGGATGCCCTTGTGCAGGGCAGGGCTTTCGGCGACGGCATCCGCCATATCCAGCCGGAAATCGGCGTTCATCGCGGTGTCGATCAGCGGGCGCAGGTCGGACACAGGCGAAATGGATGTGCACCCCACCACCCGTGCCTCAGCGGCGCCGAGATCGACGTCGCGGCAGAGCATCCGCGCCACGAGATGCCCGCCCGCCGAATGGCCCGCCAGCCGGATCGGCCCTTCTGTCCTGGCCGCGATCGCCTGCACGGCCGTCGCGATTTCGGTCGTGATGTCGGCGATCCGCACCTCTGGGCACAGGGTATAGGACGGCATCGCCACCGCGTATCCGTGGGCCAGCGCCCCCGCTGCCATGTGCGACCATGATGTGCGGTCGAAAAGCCGCCAGTATCCGCCATGCACAAAGATCACCGTGCCAAGGGCGGCCCCTTCCGGCAGGAACAGGTCATAGGCCTGCCGGGGCCGCGCGCCGTAGGGCACATCCAGCAGTGCCCGCCCCTGCCCTGCCAGCCGGT
>JBGTLJ010000362.1:0-7933 GCA_041744175.1 Oceaniglobus sp.
ATGCCGGCATCGGTGGTGAACGCCGCGCAGGTCGGCGACCGCGGCGATTTCGACAGCGAGGCCAAATCCATCTGCCCGTTCTGCGGTGTCGGCTGTCAGGTGTCGGTCAAGGTCAAGGACGGCCGTGTCAAGTATGTCGAAGGCATCAATGGCCCGGCGAACGAAGGGCGGTTGTGCGTCAAGGGGCGGTTCGGGTTCGACTACATCCACCATCCCCACCGTCTGACGAAACCACTGATCCGGCGCGACGACGCCCCCGAAAAGGGGCTGAACGTCGATCCCGCCAACCCGTTCACACATTTTCGCGAAGCATCTTGGGAAGAGGCGCTGGATTTCGCCGCTCACGGGTTATCGGATCTGCGCAGTTATTACGGCGGCAAGTCGGTCGCGGGTTTCGGCAGCGCGAAATGCACCAACGAAGAGGCCTATCTGTTCCAGAAGCTGATACGACAGGGATTCGCCCACAACAATGTCGATCATTGCACACGACTGTGCCATGCGTCCTCGGTCGCCGCACTGATGGAGAATGTCGGCAGCGGCGCCGTGACAGCCACATTCAACGAGATCGAGAACGCAGAAGTCGCCATCATCATCGGCGCGAACCCGACCGAAAACCATCCCGTCGCGGCGACGTTCTTCAAGCAGTTCGCCAAGCGCGGCGGGCAGCTCATCGTGATGGATCCGCGCGGTCAGGCGCTCAAGCGCCACGCCAGCCACATGCTGCAGTTCCGGCCGGGCACCGATGTTGCGCTGCTGAATGCGATAATGAACGTGATCGTCGAGGAAAAGCTGTATGACCGGCAGTATATCGAAGGCTTCACCGAAGGGTTCTTCGAGTTCCGCGATCACATCCGCGCGTTCACCCCGGAACGGATGTCCGAATTGTGCGGCGTCACCCCCGAGATGATCCGCGACGTGGCGCGTACCTATGCGGGGGCGAGCCGCGCAATGATCTTCTGGGGCATGGGGATTTCACAGCATATCCACGGCACCGACAACGCCCGCTGCCTGATCGCACTGGCGCTGCTGTGCGGTCAAATCGGGCGCCCAGGGACCGGACTGCATCCGCTTCGGGGCCAGAACAACGTGCAAGGCGCATCCGATGCCGGGCTGATCCCCCAGTTTCTCCCGGATTATCAGAGCGTCGCCGATCCGGAAGTGCGGGAGTTGTTCCGTCACATCTGGAATGGCACCCAGATCCAGGGGCAGCCGGGTCTGACCGTGGTCGAGATCATCGACGCGATGTATCGCGGTGAAATTCGCGGGATGTATATCCTTGGCGAAAACCCCGCGATGTCCGATCCGGATGTGGAACATGCCCGCGATGCGCTGGCCAAACTGGATCACCTTGTGGTTCAGGATATTTTCCTCACCGAAACGGCAAACTATGCAGATGTGATCCTGCCCGCCGCCGCGTTTCCCGAAAAGACCGGCACCGTCACAAACACCAACCGCCAGGTGCAGATGGGGCGGGCCGCCGTCGCCCCCCCGGGCGAGGCGCGGGCCGACTGGTCGGTGATCGTGGATCTTGCGCTTCGCATCGGGCTTGACTGGGACTATGACGGGCCCCGCTCGGTTTTCGACGAGATGAAGATGTCCATGCGATCGCTGCACCATATCACGTGGAACCGGCTGGAGAACGAAGGTGCCGTGACATATCCATGCCTGTCGAACGACGATCCGGGACAGGCGGTTGTGTTTGGTGACGGTTTTCCGCGCCGCGCCGGGCGCGCCAAGTTCACCGCCGCCCGTGTCACTCCGCCTGCAGAGGTGCCCAATGACGAATACCCGATGATCCTGACCACGGGCCGACAGCTGGAACACTGGCACACCGGATCGATGACCCGGCGGGCCACCGTCCTTGACGCCATGGAACCGGAGGCCAACTGTTCGCTTCACCCCGCCACCCTGCGCAAGTTGGGGGTCGAGCCCGGTGAGCACGTGCGCCTGACAACCCGGCGCGGAACCGTCGATGTCATGGCCCGCGCCGATCGTTCCGTGGCCGAGGACATGGTTTTTCTCCCGTTCGCCTATGTCGAGGCTGCGGCGAACATCCTCACCAATTCGGCCCTCGACCCGTTCGGCAAGATCCCGGAATTCAAGTATTCCGCCGTGCGCGCCGAAAACCCGAACCGGAAACTGGCCGCGGAATGACGCTGCTTTTCAACTGCCTGGGCTATGTGCATCGGCAAGCCTGAACCTGACACCTACCCAAGCCGCCAGAGGGGTCAGAACGGAAGCGGTTTGACCGGACCCCGGTCCAGCCGCACAATGTGATCCGCGATATCGACAGGGAAAAGGTCCATGACAAGCGGATCGTGACCCGGCACAACCAGATCCCGACGGCTTGCCAGACGCTCCAGCGTCACGAATCCTTTCAGCATATCCTCAAGGTCCACGACGATGGGGAAGGGTTTTCCACACCAGATGTTCTCGTAGAAATGCGTTGCATCCGACGCCAGCACCAGCCAGCCGGCCTCGGTCCTGACCCGCACGGATTGCAGACCCCGCGAATGCCCGCCGATCCGGTGGACCGTGACACCATCGGCGACCTGGCCGTCGCCATCGTGGAAAATCACCTGCCCGGCAAAAAGACGGCGCACCGCCTCGCAGACATGGTTCGCGGTGAACGGCATCTGCAACGTCCCGTGGCACATGCAGGGACCCGTGGCATAGGCCATCTCTGCCACTTGCAAGTGAAGCTTGGCGTTGGGAAACAGGTGCATCCCGCCTGCATGGTCGTAATGCAGATGGGTCACGATGACCGTCGTGATGTCTTCGGCCCGCAGCCCGAGCGGCGCCAGAACGGCCACCGGATCGGCATGGATCGGCCGGCACCGCGCCGCCGCTTCGGACTGATCATAGCCCGTGTCGACGAGGATAACCTGTTCGTCACGACGCAGGACCCAAACGAAGTAATCTATCGCATGGGGGGCATCGTGGTTGTCGTCAAATATGAAACTGTCGGCGCGGGTCCTGCCAGATCGGTTGCCGTAGCGCACGGCATGGACCTGCCAGACACTCACGCGTTCACCCGCCGACAAGTTCGGGCCGCCGGTGCCGCGACCATCGGGGCGACCGCTTCACGAAAGGCGGTAAAATGCGGTGGGGATAGGTGCATTTCGAACCCGCCCCGGTCGGTGTGAAGTTCGCAGAACAGCGCCCCATCCGGGCGGTCCCGGGCGAGTGTTGAATCGATTTGATGACATCCCGGATCGCACGATTGGGATGCTTACGGATTCTCATGCAATTGCGGCAGGAATACGTCGGCCCAACCGGGATAAAGCGCGCGTGTGGCGGCAACTGCGAACATTTCAGATCCTTCTTCGACAGGCAACCGGCTGTTCGCATCAAATGTCACCCTATCCGCTTGGCGCAAAATGGCATCCATGTATACATCATTACGACCGTACTGACGAGGTGTCACTGTATGAGCCGAGCTTTCGCCATCGCCGTCTTCGAGGGCGACGGGATTGGCCCCGAAATCATGGAACCCACCGTTCGGCTGCTGGCCGGGATCGCCGCGCAATCCGAGGACTATACACTGAACTTCGAGGCCGTGCCGGCAGGCGCCGCGCATTATGCCAAGACCGGAGAGGCACTGCCGAAGGCATCCCTTGACAGTGCCCGCGCCGCAGATGCGATCCTTTTGTCGGCCATGGGTCTGCCGCATATCCGGTATCCCGACGGAACCGAGATCACGCCGCAGATTGATTTGCGCAGGGAACTGACACTGTTCGCGGGGGTACGACCAGTTCGTATCCAGGCAGGCCAGCCAACGCCGCTGAAGGTGCCAGAGGGGCGCGAGGTGGATTTCATCCTGATCCGCGAAAGCACCGAAGGCCTGTTCCATACCCAAGGCCGTGGCGAGGTGAGCGAGACGGAGGCCCGCGAGACGCTTTTGATCACCCGCGACATTTCGGAAAAGCTGTTCCGGTTTGCGTTTCAGCTTGCCCATGATCGCCGCGCCCAGGGACGCGGGACCGGTCGCGTGACCTGCGTGGACAAGGCCAACGTGTTTCGGGCCTTTGCCTTTTTCCGCAGGATTTTCGACGAGGAGGCCGTCCGTCACCCGGATCTGATTGCGGACCACGCATATGTCGACGCGATGGCGCTCTGGATGGTTCAAAAGCCGTGGGAATTCGACGTGCTGGTCACCGAGAACATGTTCGGCGACATTCTTTCGGATCTTGGTGCGGGTCTGATGGGAGGATTGGGCATCGCGCCTTCGGCAGACATCGGGATGGATCATGCGGTGTTCCAGCCATGCCACGGATCGGCCCCCGACATCGCGGGACAAGGCATCGCCAACCCGTTGGCGATGATCCTTTCGGCGGCGATGATGCTGGACTGGATTGGCGTCCGTCACGACATGCCGTCAATGGCCGACGACGGACGGCGGTTGCGCGAGGCGGTCGAAAAGGTGATCGCCAAGGGGTTCGTCCTGACCCGCGATCTGGGAGGGTCGGCAAACACCATCCAGACAGTGGCCGCCGTTCAGGCCGCGCTGGCCGCGTGACCCTGCGCGTCGCGTGCCTCGGTGCGGGGTATTTTGCAAATTTTCACCACGAATCGTGGCAGCGCATGGATCGTGCCGATCTGGTCGGCGTGGCGGATCTGGTTCCCGAACTGGCGCGCAAGGCGGGATGTCCCGCGTTCGGCGATCTTTCGGAGATGCTGAAACAAACATGCCCGGACATTCTGGACATCGTGATACCACCGCATGGGCACGCCCGTGCAATCGAGACCGCGCTGGACCACCGGGTCCGTGCGATCGTCTGCCAGAAACCGTTCTGTCTGGGTCTGGACGAAGCAAGCCGCGTCACCAGACTTGCAGCGGCAGCCGGAATACCGCTGATCGTACACGAGAATTTTCGGTTCCAGCCGTGGTACCGGGAGATCGCGATGGCCATTTCGGCAGGGCGAATCGGGACAGTCCATCAGGCGACTTTTCGCCTGCGTCCCGGTGACGGACAGGGTCCAGCGGCGTATCTTGACAGGCAGCCGTACTTTCAGGAGATGGAACGGTTTCTCATTCATGAGACAGCGGTGCACTGGATCGACACCTTCCGCTATCTGTTCGGCGATCCCATCGCAGTCTATGCCGACCTGCGTCAACTGAACCCCGCAATTGCCGGTGAGGATGCGGGCCATGTCGTTTTCGAGCATGTTGGCAATGTGCGCGCGCTGTTCGACGGCAACCGTCATCTCGATCACGCGTCCGACAATCATCGCCGCACCATGGGCGAGGCGCTGATCGAGGGAACCGGCGGGGCGATCTCTCTCAGTGGAGACGGTTCGGTGGCATTGCGACCGTTCGGCGGGATGCAAGTGCACGCGTTGTTGCCCCCGGACACCAGCCCTGGCTTCGGCGGCGATTGCGTTCACCGGCTGAACCTTCACGTCGTCGAGGGGCTTTTGGATGGTGGGTCCTTTGAAAATCTGGCCGTCGATTATATGACCGTCATCAGGACAGAGGATGCAGTGTACCGATCGGCGCAGGAAAGGCGGCGGATCGACGTGTCCGTATGAGGGATGCACAGTGATATCCTGGCAACCGGCCCTGAATCCGGAGTGCGGTTGCCCGGCAGCGACGTTACCTTTGTTTTAAAGGGTTGCTGAAAATATACAGGCACCTGCAAGAACTTTGTCGTTACTTGCGGTTTGATCCGGTGAGCTTCGATAATTTTCACAACTATTTTTTCGGCTTCCGGCCCGATATAGGGTGGTCCGAACCAATGACAGAACAGGGAATCGGCATGCAACGCAATGTGACAAAGGCGGTCTTTCCGGTCGCGGGTCTTGGAACCCGGTTTCTGCCGGCAACGAAATCCGTGCCTAAAGAGATCATGACGCTCGTCGACCGGCCGCTTATTCAGTATGCCATCGACGAGGCTCGTGCCGCCGGGATCACCGAGTTCATCTTTGTCACATCCCGGGGCAAGTCGGCGCTTGAGGATTACTTCGACCGTGCGCCTGAACTGGAAGCGGCACTTGAATCCAAGGGAAAGACCGACCTGCAGGCAATTCTGGCGGAAACCAACATGCCATCCGGGGCCATTGCCTATGTCAGACAGGCGGAACCCCTGGGTCTGGGCCACGCGGTATGGTGCGCCCGGCGTCTGATCGGCGACGAACCCTTTGCCGTCATCCTGCCCGACGATGTCATCGCGTCCGAGAAATCCTGCCTGCAGCAGATGGTCGAGGCATATCAGGAAACCGGTGGCAACATGGTCGCCGCCATGGAGGTGCCGCCCGAAAAGGCTTCTGCCTATGGTGTACTGGACATCGAAGAGGACATGGGATCGCTGGTAAAGGTGAAGGGAATGGTGGAGAAGCCGAAACCCGCAGACGCACCCAGCAACCTTGCCGTGATCGGGCGCTATATACTGACCCCCAACGTGCTGACAACCTTGAACGAAGTGAAAAAAGGAGCCGGGGGTGAAATTCAGCTGACCGATGCCATTGCCCATGAAATCGGTGGCGAGGATGGTGTTTATGGCCTTAGGTTCCGCGGCCAGCGTTTCGACTGCGGCACCAAGGCCGGCTTTTTGCAGGCAACGGTGGCCTTCGGGCTGTCCCGGCCCGACCTGACGGACGAGTTTTCGACGTACCTGCACGAACTGATGTCGAGCCAGAAGGCGGCGCAATGACAGCCGGATGAGTGATCTGCCCACAATCCTGGTCACAGGAGGCGCGGGATACATCGGCTCCCACGCCTGCAAGGCTTTGAGCCGTGCCGGGTATCTGCCAGTCTCCTTTGACAATCTTTCCACGGGTTGGGCGGATGCGGTCAAATTCGGCCCGTTCGAAACGGGCGATCTGATGGATCGCTCGCAACTGGAGCAGGTATTTTCCACCTATAGGCCTGCTGCGGTCATGCATTTCGCAGCCTTTTCGGACGTGGGCGAATCCAGCCGTGATCCGGGGAAATACTGGCGAAACAACGTCCTGGGATCGCTCAATCTGATTGAAGCGGCGGTGAACGCCGGGTGCGACAACTTCGTGTTCTCATCGACCTGCGCGACCTACGGCGATCAGGATGGTGTGACGCTTGACGAAACCTGCCGACAGGCTCCGATAAACGCCTATGGCGCAAGCAAGCGCGCGATCGAGGACATGTTGCATGACTTTTCAGCAAGCCACGGCCTCAATCATGTGATCTTTCGCTATTTCAATGTTGCGGGTGCGGACCCGGACGGGGAGATCGGCGAATGGCACCACCCCGAAACGCACCTGATCCCACTGATGCTGCACGCGGTACAGGGCAAACGTGACGCGCTGACCGTCCACGGAACCGACTATGACACGGCCGACGGTACATGCATCCGCGATTATGTCCATGTGTGCGACCTGGTGGATGCCCATGTGCTGGGCCTGAAATGGCTTGAAAACGGCAAGGGCAACCGGGCCTTCAATCTGGGAACGGGTGCCGGATTTTCGGTTCGCCAGGTGATCGAACATTCCAACCGCATCACCAATCGTACCGTACCGGTGGTCGACGGACCGCGACGGATTGGTGATGCGGTGGCGCTTGTCTCGGGCAGCACACGGGCAAAGGCGGAACTTGGCTGGACCCCTGACCGTTCGACCCTGCCGACGATGATTGCCGATGCCTGGGCCTGGCATCAGGGCCCAGGATTCGCGAAGTGAATCCCGTGGCTGCACTGAGTAGGTTCCTGCGCGCCACTCCCCGCAGGCCTGAACCGGTATTGCATTACAGGAAATGGAAGATCAGTTTTTGGCGATTCCGGGTGTGACTTGAACCCTTGCTGTAGAACGGATTGGTTTTGAATCCGGACTGAGGCACGGGGACTGGACATGAAGCGGATCGGGTTCAGGAATGATCGGATTGTCGGCATGCCGCGAGAGAGCGGTGCCGACGCGGCAGTGGCCGGTTTCTAGCGGCGGTACGGGATGTCTCCTTCGGCTT
>JBGTLJ010000363.1:0-1907 GCA_041744175.1 Oceaniglobus sp.
CGCTGACCGCCGTCTGGAACGACGACACCCTGACGGCCAAGGAGGCAATCAGGGTGCGGCTGGGCCTGCGGGACTGACTTCGGTTGCCGAATGACTGGCGTTTTGCGATGCTGCCATGAGCGGCGCGTGTCGACCAAGGTGACGCTGCACCCGTTCCGGGGTGCCAAAACGCTGCGTGGGTTGGGCAAGGGCATCGGAACGCAGCCCGGTTTTCGGCCCCCGGCGTTGCGGGTCCATCCGACGCCGCTCAGGACGCCAGTGCCCTTGGATCGCGGCATGACGGATGCACCGACGACGCGCGCGGTGCAACGTGACGCTTGTTGTCGATCCGCAGACGCCGATCCCACGGGGAGTGTCCCTGCCATGCCGGACAGGAAGGCAGCCATCCAAGGGTCGCCCGACAGCGGGACCAACCGTGAATTGCGGACTTGCGGCGGTTTTCAGATCCAGTCTCAAAGTTCTGGGGGTAGATCGGCGGGATACAGGCTTCCGGTTGTCTGGACGCCCTGCACGGCAATCGGTTGTGCACTGCCGGAGCTGGTGACCGGTGCGGTCCGCAGCCTGCGTGAGACGGCCACGGCCGCGGTTGCGCCACAGGTCAATCCGAGGAACAGGAAAAGCCCTGACGGGCCGCCGACGCCGATGGATACCGGCCCGACGAACGATCCTGCGAGCAGTCCCATGTTCAGACTGAGGACGAGGGTCCCGCTGGCGGGGACGATTTCTGCCGTGGAAAGCCGATCGTTCGCGTAGGCGACGCAAAGTGAATAGATCGGCAGCGTTGCAGCACCGAGAATTGCCGCGGCAAGATGGTCCGCATCGCTGAACAGCCCGGCGACGTGACAGATCGAAGTCAGGGCGCCGATCAGCGAAAGCACGGCCACGACGATCCGACGGTCGATGCGGTCCGACAGCCAGCCCAGCGGAAACTGCGAGACCGCCCCCGCAAGCGTGGCGGCAACAACCAGCAGTGTGGCGTCCGCGACGGTCATTCCGAGCGCCAGACCATGCAGCGGCAGGCCGATATAGATCGCCGCCTGCGAGACGCCGTTCAGCAGCGCCCCCATCACCCCCGTGGGCGAGACGGCAGCCAGCCGCATCAGCGACATGCGTGTCGGGGGAACATAGTCCGGCTGCGGATTGCTGGACAGCAGGATCGGCAGGAACGACAGGGAGATCAGGATCGATGCCAGACCGAAGAGCACCGCGCCGGTCGGATCGCTTGCCCCTGCGAGCGCCTGACCGACCGCCACCCCGATGGTCTGGATCACGAAATAGACGGACAGGATGCTTGCGCGCGAGCGGTTTTCGCTTTTTGCGTTGAGCCAGCTTTCGCACACGACATAGAGACCGGGAAAGCAGAAACCCGCCAGAAGCCTCATCGCGCCCCATGTCCACGGGTCGCTCGAAAGCAGATGTACGATGGCTGTGACCGAGCAAAGCGAACCGAGAGCCGCGAAGGTGCGAACATGGCCGATGCCCGCGATCAGCCGCGGGGCAAGGATGCAGCCCGCCAGCGCGCCCAGCGGATAGCCTGCCTGCATCAGCCCGATCGCCGACGGTGACATGCCGATTTCCGTCGCGCGGACGCTGAGCAGCGTCACGAGCAATCCGTTCGCCATCATCAGCAGCAGAATGCCGACGAACAGGGCCCAGTTTCGACTGATGGAATCAAACATGTCCCGTAAACGGTAGCCGCTTCGCGAAAGGCAATACAGAGAGGTCCGCCACGAATCCCCAGACCCACCGCCGATCTGTCGGACCGAAGCGGCCATTGGCGCGTCGGCGACAAAGGCACATGCGCCTGTGCCACGGCGGGCAGGGTGCCGGGGGCTACGCCGTCAGAGCACGCCGATGTCGGCGAGGGCGGCGGCGAGGGTTGGGGGCAGGGCGGGCTGGCCTGCCCG
>JBGTLJ010000364.1:0-3424 GCA_041744175.1 Oceaniglobus sp.
GCCCGGTCACGCCTCAAGGCTCAAAACAGGGTCAGCTGCCGGTGCGCCCGCTCCGCCGCCTGCCATTCTGGACGCGCGCCCTCAGCATCGAGCCAGGCGCGGACGTAGGGCAGGAAGCCGCCCCACTCGTCCAGCACGGACCCGGAGACGAAGTGCGACCGGTAGCCAGTTTCACTGACCGGGTGCGGCCTTCTGTCCACACTGCGGATCTCCAGATGCCAGTATCCCGTGCCAAGCCAGTCGGGGCAGGCGGCGACTGACAGGGGGATACCCTGCCAGTCGAACGCGTGGGTTTCGGTGCCCGCGTTCATGCCTGCACCTCGTCCAGGAAATCGTCCACGGCACCGAAGTGACGGCATGCACGGCAGAAGACGGCCGTATCGTCACCCCAGTCGTGATAATGGCATTCAGCCTCGTCCGGATCGGTGCCGTCAGGGGTAAGCCTGACATGCACGGTTGCGGCGATATCGAGCTGGTCGTCGGCCATGCACCTGGGGCAACGCATACCCCAGGCCTGGCGGACGGTTTCAAACAAACCGCCCATCGCTCAATACTCCTCGGGCAACAGGAACGTGGTCACGCTCCTGTCGGCCTCGGTGATAATCCAGAGGGTATTTTCGCCGTAACCTTTGCAGGGTTTTGCTGGATCGAGCGGATAGGCTGAGAGGATACGATTGCCGAGTTGAACGGCCTCGTCATTGGTCGCCTTGTCCTCGTCGCAGCAGCTGCCCCAATCGCCTGTGATGTGACGGGTCAGGCAGTGCCGCCGGTAGTCCGCTGTGGTGGCCTCCAAAGCACCGGGCGTTGCGACAACAAGGCCGAAGCCGAACAGCGGGCGGGGAATATGGGATATTCTCATTGCTCGCCTCCGTCACGGCTGGGGGCGCGCAGAACCATGCGGCCCGGTGTCGTCGGCATAAGGTCGAGCGCGAGATTGAGGCCTTGCGCGTCCTTGTGATTCCAGGCCGCCCCGATGGGAACCCATCGAGCGTTTTCCCGGTCCGGTACGAAATAGACCGTGAAATCCGGCCCCTTTCGCGTTTCCGTCTGTGTTTGCTTCGGCATTTTGTTTTCTCCTTTGTTGGGCTGGCCCCTTGCCAGCCGATGCCCTGCCGCCCGCTGGGATGCTGGCCAGGGTCAAGGAGGCTCCGCCCGAGGGTCCGCCTTTCGGATACGGGTGGATGCCTTGACCTGCCCGGACAGGATTCCGGCAGGTTGGGCTGATCGGTCTGGCCATGGAGGACAGCCGGTGAGGAGAACGAAGCCAGCCAAGGAAACGGTGAAGTGTGGAGGCCGGGCTATAGAGTAGGGCAGGGGAGGAAGACCGAATGACGGCCGCTGAAGATCTGCTGCTTGCGGAAGCGCGAGCAGCTATGCCGGATTATGATCTGCAGACGCTGCCTGGTCGGCTGATCGGCGTCGCCCCCGGCGTTCCGAGCTGGCAATCTCTGGCCAGATGGCGCGAGCATAAGGATCTGTCGGACCCAGCTGTGCGGGCCAGGATCATCTACGTCGCGCGGCGCAATCAGGGTCTGGAATCGGCGGACTGATGTTGGATTTGTTGAGGTCAGGGAGGCGGCAAATGTACAGGACGGTCCGCCAACCGGGTTCGGTCCGGCCTCTCATCAATCAGCCGGGCACGTCCTGACATGCAGAGGCCGAGCGAAATCGAGCTGGCGAGGGACGAAGCCTTCGAATTCCTGGCCTGGTGCTTCATCCAGGTCTGGTACGGCCTGGTCTGGGTATGGTCGCTGACGCCGGACGGCTGGCCGTGGTGGCAGCGGATGGGCGTGCTGCTGCTGTTCTGCGTGGTGCTGCTGCCGCTGACGGCGCGTGTGTTCGTGCCGCGCCTGATGCGGTGGATCAAAGGCGGGCCGCGCGTCTTCGGGCAGGCGCGCTTCGCCCGCCTAAAGGATCTCCGCGCGGCCGGGATGCTGGAACCGGGCGGTCGCTTCCTCGGCGTGTTCGCGCGCCGCATCCTGCCGCTGTGGTGGGACAGGCACATGCTGTTCGTCCATGGCGAGGGTCACTGCCTGACCATTGCGGCACAGGGCGGCGGCAAGACCACGGGCCTCGTGATTCCAACGCTCATCACCTATCGCACAGGGACGGTGATCGTGACCGATCCGAAGGGGGCGATCACCGCGCAGACCCGGCGGCTGCGCGCCTCCTTCAGCCGGGTGGTGGTGCTGAACCCATGGCATGCCGAGCTACCCTCAGGATGGCAGGGGGATCGGATCGGCGATGACGGCTGCAACCCGTTGCAGCTGATCGTCGATGGTCCGGAAGGGCAGGACATGGCCGGCAAGATCGCGGCGCTGCTGTTGCCCGACGCGCCGCGCGGCCGGGACAGCTATTTTCAACGCGAAGGGCGGGCGCTGCTCAAATGGGGGATGCTGTACCTCGCCCTGAACGCGCCGCCGGCGATGCGCACGCTGCCGAACCTGCGGTCGCTGCTCTACGACATGGCGGGGCTAACGAAGATCCTCGAAAACCTGGCCCGGGCCGATCCGGCGAAGGAAGCGAAGGTCGGGCGCGACGGACCGGCCTGGCGGACGTTGCGCGAGGAGGCCTCGCGCTTCTTCGGCATGATTACGCTCGGCGCGGGCGGCCAGATCATGGGCATCATCGGGTCGGCCACGGCGGCGCTCGATATCTATGCCGGCGGCACACGGCTTTCCGAGCATGTCAGCAAGGACGGGTTTCAGCTGGCGGACCTGAAAGGGTCCGAGCTGCTGACGGTCTATGTGATCTGCCCGCCCGACCATCTGGTGGGCGATGACCGCAACTGGCTGAACCTGGTGATCGCGCTTATCACCACGGCCATCGGCAAGCCGGGGCCTGCCCGCGAAACCGTGCTCCTGGTCGATGAATTCCCTGCCCTCGGCCCGCTGCCGGTCCTGCAAAACGGGCTTGAGCAATTCCGCGAGGCAGGCATGCGGGCGCAGCTGATCGCGCAGAATGTCGGGCAGATTCTGACGATCTACGGCCCGGAGGGGCTGCGGCGCTTCTGGGGTGGCTGCGAGATCAAGCAGTTCTTCAACGTCACCGACCCTGAACAGGCACGGCTGCTGTCCGACTGGCTCGGTCAGCGCCAGGTCGAAAACCCGAACGTCAACGCGCGCGGGGAACAGTCCATTGGTCTCGTCGGGGTGCCGCTGTTCCGGCCGGAAGAGCTGATGACGATGCCGAAGGATCGCCAGATCATCGTGCGGCAGGGGCTGCCGCCTATCCTGGCGCAGGTTGTGCCGTATTTTCGGGTGAAGGCCTGGGCGAACATGGTCGATGCCAACCCGTTCCGGGACGACGGGCGGACCATCGGGCCGCTACCGCCCGGTGCGGGACCTGTAGAGGCATGGATGCAGAAACCGAGGCGGGCCGCAGACACGCCCAAAGCGCCGCCCGCGCATGTCGTCGCGCTCGA
>JBGTLJ010000365.1:0-5410 GCA_041744175.1 Oceaniglobus sp.
TCACCGGCGATACCATCACCCGCACCGGAACCCCGGCCCGCGACAGCGCCTCGATGGTGCGCAGGCGGCGTTCGGGCGACGGCACCCGGGGTTCCAGCCGCCGCGACAGGCCGGCGTCCAGCGTCGTCAGCGAAATCCCCACCCGCGCCAGACCCGCCTTCCCCATCTCGCCCAGTATGTCCGCATCGCGTTCGATCAGTGCGCCCTTGGTGGCGATGGTCACCGGATGGCGGAAGTCCGACAGCACCTCCAAAAGCCCGCGCATGATCCGGCGGTCCCGCTCGATCGGCTGATAGGCGTCGGTGTTGGTGCCGATGGCGATGGGCGCGACCTTGTAACGGGGCGACGACAGCTCGCGCGCCAGCCTTTCGGGGGCCTCCGGGCGCGCGATCAGCCGGGTTTCGAAGTCTAGCCCGGGCGACAGCCCGAGATAGGCATGGGACGGGCGCGCATAGCAATAGATGCAGCCGTGTTCGCAGCCACGGTATGGGTTGATCGAGCGGTCGAAGGAAATGTCGGGCGACGTGTTGCGCGCGATCACCCGGCGCGGCACCTCGACGCTGACGTGGGTGCGCAGCGGCGGCAGATCGTCGTCTTGCTCCCAGCCGTCGGGCTCGGTCACCCTGACATAGGGGTCGAACCGCACATCTGGGTTGCCCGCCGCACCCCTGCCCCGGCGCCGTTCAGGTGCAATGTTCTGATCGACGTGTTGATTCATGGCACAAGGATAGAACGAACACGGAACGTTTGCCAGCCCGGCGGTGCGACATGGTCGCACACCGCATGTCCGGTGTCGCAATCCGCCGTGTGCTGCGGCGCAGAACCGCCTAATCCGTTTCAGGGCAATCCCTTTTGCCACAAAGGAACAGACATGGCTGACGACGAAGACATCATCCTGGCCGACCTTCCGGATGACGAACTTGTGCTGCAGATGATGGACGATCTCTATGACGGCCTGAAGGAAGAGATCGAGGAATCGGTCAACATCCTGCTGTCGCGCGGCTGGACGCCCTATGACATCCTGACCAAGGCTCTTGTGGCGGGCATGACCATCGTCGGCCATGATTTCCGCGACGGGATCCTGTTCGTCCCCGAGGTGCTGCTGGCCGCAAACGCCATGAAGGGCGGGATGTACATCCTGAAACCGCTGCTGATCGAAACCGGCGCGCCGCGCATGGGCAAGATGGTGATCGGCACCGTCAAAGGCGACATCCACGACATCGGCAAGAACCTTGTCGCGATGATGATGGAGGGTGCGGGATTCGAGGTGCTGGATCTTGGCATCAACAACTCGGTCGAGAAATACCTGGCCGCGCTGGAATCAGAACAGCCCGACATTCTGGGCATGTCGGCGCTGCTGACAACCACGATGCCCTACATGAAGGTGGTGATCGACACGATGATCGCCCAGGGCATCCGCGACGACTATATCGTGCTGGTCGGCGGCGCGCCGCTGAACGAGGAATTCGGCAAGGCCATCGGCGCCGATGCCTATTGCCGCGACGCCGCGGTGGCGGTCGAGACGGCCAAGACCTACGTGGCGCGCAAGCACAACAGGATGGCGGCGAACGGCTGATGCGTATCCCGGACCGGCGCCGGGATTTCGCCCGGATCCGGCGCCGGCACGACAGCGCCGGTGGTGTCCTTCGTGATCACCGGCATCGTGAACGAATGCGTCGTTGCCGGATGGCGTGGTCCAAAGTGCTGACCGCAATTGCAACCGGTGCATCCCGCATAGCGCTGGCGGCGCGTCCCTGCGGCCCATGATGCAATTGTCGCCGGTCCGGGGCAAGCCGACTCGCGTACTGCGGGACATGTTCGCGATCTTGTCGTTGCAGATGGCGATCATATTCAACGGCAGTCCCAAGGGGGGCAAATCTGTTGCGCGGCATCCTTGGCGCGGCGATCCTGGCATCGCATCGTGAACGGCCCCATCGCCCCCGGCTTGTCCGGTTGCGGTTTACCATCCGGTGGTATGGGATCCACGTCGCATAACAGAAAAGGCCAACACGTCCATGACCTATACCCTGCACATCGCCAAGGGCACCATCGCGCTGGCCGTCCATATCGCGCTGGAAGAGATCGGCGCGCCCCACGATCTTCATTGGGTCAGTTTTTCCGCCGGCGCGCAACGCTCCGAGGAATATCTTTCCATCAACCCCAAGGGCCGCGTGCCGACGTTGATCACACCGCACGGCGCGCTGACGGAAACCGCGGCGATCCTGACCTATCTCGCCACCGTCCACCCCGAAGCCGGGTTGCAGCCGGACGATCCCTTCGCACGGGCGCGCGTCGATGAACTGTCGCTCTACCTCGCCTCGACAGTCCATGTGAACCATGCCCACAGGATGCGCGGCAGCCGCTGGTCCGACGACCCGGCATGCTGGCCATCGATGACCGCGAAGGTCGCTGCAAACATGGCCGAGAACTTTGCGCTGATCGAAACCCGGCTTGGCGATGGCCTCTGGGTGCTGGGCGATGCCTATTCCACCGCCGACATCTACCTGTTCGCCGTCGCCCGCTGGCTTGAGGGCGACGGCGTGGCGATGGCTCAGTTCCCCCACTTGACCGACCACTTCACCGCCATGCAGGACCGCCCCGCCGTGATACGCGCCCTGGCCCATCACGTCTGACCCTTATCTTTGGCGCCCACGACCCCCATCTCTTTGCAAAGGTCCCGCCCGTCGGCAAATAAGGAGCCTAACCATGCCAATCGACCGTCTTGCGCTGATTCTTGTCTGCGTTGCCGTTGCCGCGGGCATCACTGTCTGGGTTGCCACTTTCGTAAGTGCCGCCATTGCCTATCCGGTGCCGGGGCTGATCGTCGTGATGCCCGCGGCGATGCTGGTCTGGATCGTATGGCGGGTCGTGGCGCAGCGTCTGCGCAACCCGGAGGATGACCATTATGACCGCATCGAAAAGTGACATCCTCGTGGTGACGACAGACGGGGTGCCGGGCCGCGAGGTGGCGCAGGCGCTGGGTCTCGTGCGGGGATCGACCGTGCGCGCCAAGCATATCGGCAGCGACATCGTCGCCGGTTTGCGCAATCTGGTAGGCGGCGAGGTGAAGGAATATGCACAGCTTCTGGCGGCGGCGCGGGAACAGGCCCTTGACCGGATGGTAGCAGAGGCCGCATCGCTGGGCGCCGATGCAGTGGTGGGCACACGGATGCAGACATCCACGATCATGCAGAAGGCATCCGAGGTGGTGTTCTACGGCACGGCGGTGCGTCTGCGCTAGTGCCGGCGGCGGAAGCGGGGTGCGTGCCCGATGACCGGTGGCGCGCAAAACTGTCGCACCGGGCCGGAACCAAATCCCGCGCAATGCCGTTCTTGGATCAGTCCATCTCATCCGGAGAGCCGAAATGTCGCAGAGACTGAACAACCTCAACAACATCATCGCGAACCTTTGGGGTGGTGCAGAGTTTTACCGGAGCGCCGCGCGCAGCACCGACAAGCCGCCGCACGAAGAGGTGTTCGTGAAGCACGCCGAGTTGCGTGAATATGTTGCCCGCGAACTGAGCCAGATGGTCGATGAGGCCGGCGGCGAACCCGCTACTGCCGCGGGAAGCGAAAAGGCACATGAACTATTGGCGCGGGTCGGAACGCTGTTCAACGACAAGGACGACACCCTGATCGCCAAGCTTGAGGAACATGAGGACCGCACGCTTGCCGTATTCCGCGACGCCATCAATCATCCTGACAACAAGCGCGACGAAGCGACCCTGCGCGATTTCATGGCCAGGTTCGAGGAATCCCATGCCCATATGCGCGAATGGAAGCTGGCGTCCTGACGGCTTGCCAGCCCGGCCCGCACCCGAAAAGGTCTGTCCTGACCCCTGGGGCAGATCTTGCGACCGATGCGGCGGCTTTATTTCCGGCCGCGCGCATCGGGCGCAGTTCGCTTGACCGCACCGCGTAATCGTCCCTCCATGGCAATCAAACCCGGCACATGGATGAGATGCCGGACCGATGTGGTCCACGTGATCTTGGTCTTGCCCGGGAAAAAATCGCTTATGACGGATAACGCGCTGCCGCCCGTTGCAGCGCCGCACAATCAGATTGCTCAGATTGGTGCAGCCATCGGCCAGCTCAACGCCAATGTAACAAGCTGGTGGACTGGTTTGAACACCGCAATCCGGCCAACAGGGTAGGCGTCGGTCCCACACGGACCAGATGCATCAGGTTCGGTCACCGCAGCATCCGGGAGGCCCGGCCCCGTCCCAGAAATCGGCGCGTGCGCCCTTGGGGCGCCAGCGCGCCGATGCAGTGTCCCGGGGCGACCACCTTGGCCCGGAAGTCGAATGTCGGTGTGTTCACCGCCCCCCGTGATAGCGGGCATCTCAAGGCTTAACGAAGGCCGGTCGATCATGGCGGCAATGCCCGACCAGACCATGCTCGTGTCCAGATCGCCATTGCGAACTGGGTGACGTCCGTGTCACAAATACCGGCAGGGGCGCTGTCGCAGTCTCTTTCGACATGTGTCTCCCCAAGCACGCAGAGGTCAGAATTGTGTCAGCCCTGCCACCCGACGCGACACTGGTCCAGACCGGACTGGCCGCATCGGGGGCGGGCCGGGTCCTGATCATCGCCTGCGGCGCGCTGGCACGGGAAATCCTGGCGCTGAAATCCGCGAACGGCTGGGATCATCTGGATCTGACATGCCTGCCCGCGATCCTGCACAATCACCCGGACCGCATTACCGGTGCTGTGCGCGCGGCCGTCGACAGGCACCGTGCCGATTATGATGACATTTTCGTGGCCTACGCCGATTGCGGAACCGGTGGCCAGCTTCAGGCCGCCTGCGCGGACCTTGGCGTGGGGATGATTGCGGGGCCCCATTGCTATGCCTTTTTCGACGGCACCGACCGCTTCGTGCAACGCTCGGAAACCGAATTCACCGCCTTCTATCTTACCGATTTTCTGGTGCGCCAGTTCGATGCCTTCGTGTGGCGGCCCCTCGGGCTCGACCGGCACCCGGACCTGCGTGACATGTACTTCGGCAACTACACGACGCTGGTGCATCTGGCCCAGACCGACGATCCGTCCCTGACGGCGCTGGCCGAAAGCTGTGCCCGCAGGCTGGATCTGGCGTTCGAGCGCCGGTTCACCGGCTACGGCGATCTTGCCGCCGCGCTCGGTGACATCACCGGCAAAGGCCTCTGACCCACGGACCGTGTGGTCGCCCCGGCCACCAGTTCGCACATCAGTGCGATGCTGCGCGCCGAAACCACCCCGTGGATCCGTGCGATCAGCGCCCGCGCGCCCTGCACCCCCATGGCACGACGCGGCGTGCGTACCGTTGTCAGGGGGTCCGGCAGCACGCTGTTCAGGTCAAGATCGTTGAACCCCGCCACGCCGATGTCCCCCGGCACCGCCATCCCCATGGCGCGCGCCGCCATCAGCCCAC
>JBGTLJ010000366.1:0-5188 GCA_041744175.1 Oceaniglobus sp.
TCGCGGTGGCCGAGGAAGGCGCCGCGCTGCGTCACGAAACCGGCCCCGGCCCCGCGATCTGCGTCATGTCCGGCCACATGGCCGGGGACACCGACGCGCTGCACGATCTGCACCTGACCCCGATGCTCAACAGCATCGAACAGATGACGCGGCATTTCGAATCCCTGCCCGGCCACGGCTTTGGCATCCAGCTTGACACCGGCATGAACCGGCTGGGACTGGAGCAGGCGGAATGGGACGCCGCGCGCGCCATCGTGATGGCCCAGACGCCCGCCCTGGTGATGAGCCACCTGGCCTGCGCCGACACGCCGGACGATCCGATGAACGCCGCGCAGCTGGCCCGTTTCCACGCCATGACCAAGGGGCTGGACGCGCCCCGGTCGCTGGCGGCGACGGGTGGGATCCTGCTGGGCGAAGAGTATCATTTCGACGTCACCCGCCCCGGCATCGGGCTTTATGGCGGCGCGCCCTTTGGCGATGCCGCCCCGGTCGTGCGCCTGTCGCTGCCGGTGATCCAGACCCGCGATGTGGCAGCGGGCGAAACCGTGGGCTACGGCGGCAGCTGGCAGGCCGACGAACCCGCGGTGATCGCCACGGTTTCGGCGGGCTATGCCGACGGGCTGATCCGCGCGATGGGGGGCACCGCCGCCGTGTTCGCCGAAGACATCCCCTGTCCGCTGGCTGGTCGCGTGTCCATGGATCTGCTGACCGTCGACATCACCCACCTGACGCGGGTGCCGACCCATCTGGACATTCTGTGTCCGGGCCAGACGGTGGACGATCTGGCGGCGGCGGCGGGCACCATCGGGTATGAAATCCTGACCTCGCTGGGCGGGCGGTATCAGCGGCTTTATTCCGGCGGCGCCTGAGCACCGTGGCGAAATCCCCCGGCTTCTCGTGCAACGCGTGCGGTGCGTCCCATTCCAAGTGGTCGGGGCGCTGCGACGCCTGCGGCGCGTGGAATTCCATCGTCGAGGACGTGTCGTTGTCGGTCGGACCTGCGGCGCAATCCCTCGGGTCCCGGCGGGGCAGCAAGATCGTGCTCAGCGATCTGTCCAGCGACGAGCCGTTGCCGCCGCGCACATCGTCGGGGATCGACGAACTGGACCGGGTGCTGGGCGGCGGGCTGGTGCCTGCCTCGGCGGTGCTGGTCGGCGGCGATCCGGGGATCGGGAAATCGACCCTACTGTTGCAGGCGGCGGCAAGTTTTGCCCGCGCCGGGCTGAAATCCATCTATATCAGTGGCGAAGAGGCCAGCGCGCAGGTCCGGATGCGGGCCCAGCGGCTGGGTCTGAAGGACGCGCCGGTGAAACTGGCTACGGAAACCAACCTGCGCGATATCCTGACGATGCTGGAAGCCGAAAAGCCACAGCTTGCCGTGATCGATTCGATCCAGACCATGTGGAGCGATCAGGTCAGCTCTGCCCCCGGATCGGTCAGCCAGGTGCGCGCCGCCGCCCATGAACTGACCACATTCGCCAAGCGCCACGGCGTTGCGGTGATCCTTGTGGGCCATGTCACCAAGGATGGCCAGATCGCCGGACCCCGGGTGGTCGAGCACATGGTCGATACGGTGCTCTATTTCGAGGGCGAGCGGGGGCATCAGTTCCGCATCCTGCGCGCGGTCAAGAACCGGTTCGGCCCCGCCGATGAGATCGGCGTGTTCGAGATGACCGGCGACGGTCTGGCGCAGGTGTCGAACCCCAGCGCGCTGTTCCTGTCGGACCGCGACACCCCGGCGCCCGGTTCGGTGGTGTTCGCCGGGATCGAGGGCACGCGCCCGGTGCTGTGCGAATTCCAGGCGCTGGTGGCCCCTTCGCCCCATTCCCAGCCCCGGCGCAGCACGGTGGGTTGGGATGGCGGGCGGCTGGCGATGATCCTGGCCGTGCTCGAGGCGCGCTGTGCGATCCCGTTTGCGGGGCTTGACGTCTATCTCAATGTGGCCGGGGGCTTGCGGGTCAGCGAACCGGCGGCGGACCTTGCCGTGGCTATGGCCCTGTTGTCGGCGCGCGAGGATACCGCCCTGCCGGCGCAATCCGTCGTTTTCGGCGAAATCAGCCTGTCGGGCGCCCTGCGCCCCGTGGGCCAGACCGAAAACAGGTTGAAAGAAGCCGAGAAACTTGGTTTCACCGCAGCCATCGCGCCCAAGCGCAGCAAACTCACCGGGGCATCCGGTCTGGCGCTTCGTCAGTACGGCGATCTGACCGGGCTCGTGGGCGATCTTTTCGGCGCTGGTTGACGGTTCAGGCCCTGTCGGGCCGATGAGGGAAGGCAGGACTATGGAAGGTTTCACAATCATCGACGGGATCGTTTTGGCGGTCATCGTGCTGTCGGCGATCCTGGCCTATTCGCGCGGCTTCGTGCGCGAGGCGATGGCGATCGTCGGCTGGATCGCCGCGGCCATCCTCGCCTTTATCCTCGCCCCTCGGGTCGAACCGCTGGTGCGCGAAATTCCGGTGCTGGGCGATTTTTTTGGCGACAGTTGCGAATTGTCGATCATTGCCGCCTTTGCGCTGGTGTTTGCTGCGGGGCTGTTGCTGGCGTCGATCTTCACGCCGCTGTTCAGCGGGGCGGTGCGCAACTCGGCCCTCGGCGGCATGGATCAGGTGCTGGGGTTCCTGTTCGGCGTGGCGCGCGGCGTGCTGCTGGTTGCCGTGGCGCTTGTGGTCTATGACCGGGTGGTCACCAACGAACCGATCCCGGTCGTGGACGACAGCCGCACCGCGCAGGTCTTTGCCCGCACGCAAGTCAACATCAACGACCGGATCCCGACCGACGCACCGGGCTGGATCGTCGCGCGCTATGAGCAGCTTGTCGGGGATTGCGGCGCGCAATAACCCGGCCGGAACCCATGGCCCGGCAGGCGGGTTTGACTTTCAGACACGCTGAAAGGACATGCCATGACATTGCCGATGTACAGAAGCAACAGCGCCGACGACACCGCAGGTTCGGTTGCCTGCCACCCCGTGCGGACGCATCCCGAAGGTACCGGGGGCAGACCCGAAGCCGGGCGGGAAACGATTTCTGACGGCCAGCCTACCGGGCGCGACCATGTGACAACGGGAATTTGGAACGGGGACCGCAGGGATCGGCGCACGTCGGCCGACAGTTCAGCCAACGGGGGGATCTGAGATGGCACAGCTTCAGAACGGGACATGGGTGCTGATCGCGGACGGGGAAAAGGCGCTGTTTCTCGAAAACGTCACCGATGGCGAGGATCCGCATCTTCAGGTGCGCCGGATCGAGGAACAGGACAACCCGAAGGACATCGACCAGTCCGCCAACAGGCCCGGCCGCATGCAGGAGGGCCGTCCCGGCAATTCGGCGTCAGGGCCGCGTTCGGCGTTCCAGGACACCGACTGGCACGAACTGGCCAAGGAACGCTTCGCGGACGATCTTGCAGAGCTGCTTTACAAGCAGGCCCACCGCGGCGCGTTCGACAGTCTGGTGATCGTCGCTGCGCCGCAGGTGCTTGGGAACCTGCGCAAGGCCCTGCATCAGGAAGTCGCACAGAAGGTGATCGGCGAGGTATCCAAGACGCTCACGAACCATCAGATCGACGAGATCGAGGACATCGTGAAGGCCGAGCTTGAAGAGATCTGAAACGAAACCGGGGCAGCGCCGTGAAAGGGTCGCCCCGGATTTCCCGGCAGTGTCAGACCAGTCGCACCTGCGCGCCTGTCGGGACCAGCGCAAACAGTTCCTCGATATGCTGGTTGTATAGACCGATGCAGCCCGACGACGACCGGCGACCGATCTTGCGCGTGTCATGGGTGCCGTGGATCAGATAGGCGGGCCAGTCGAGGTAGAGGGCGTGGGTGCCAAGCGGATTGTCTTCGCCGGCGGGAAGGAAATCGGGCAGCGTGGGATCGCGCTCTCGCATCGACACCGTGGGCGTCCATGTCGGCCCGACCTTCTTGCGCACGACGCTGGTGTAGCCCCGGCGCGTCAGTTCTTCGGTCAGCGGCACGGACGTGGGATAAAGCCGGTAATCCCCGCCATCCGCGGACCAATAGTGTAGCGCCCGGGATTCGATGTCGGCGACGATCGTCACGCGATCCAGTTTCTCGAAGTGGTCCTCCCAACGCTGCGTCTGAAAGCTCGACGCATTGCGGCGGGCGTTTTCGTCGGCCCGGATGTCGGGAAGCAGGTCCTGCGCACGAAGGATCTGCGGCATCGCCAGCAGGGCAGCACCGCCGACCAGAACGGCTCGACGCGAAAAGGGGGTGTCAGACATGACCGAATCCTGCGCTTGTTTGCGTCTGTCTGCCAAAGATCGCAGGCTTTTCCAAGCCCCGCACAGTCCGACTCACACTAATGTCAGTCCGGAACGTGCAGGCATCACGGAATGCCGACGAACAAAGCGAACGCACCCAAATCGGACAAGGCATCTTAGCGTCGCCGCCCTGGCCCGGCAGGCCACTTGAAAATCAAGTGGCGCAGCAGGGCTGCATCGCCCAGACGGTTGCAGGGTTCCTCGGCCTTTCGCAGTGTTGCGCAAATTGCACGTCAGGCGTGCAAATGCGTGACATTGCATGCATTTAACCTGCCGCCGTTGTGCGATCCATACAAGGCATCGGCCGGCACGGCAGACATCGTTTGACCGCCGATTGTGCACCCGTGCCTGCGAAAGATCCGATCTTGGCCTTGCAGGTTCTCGATGGACGACCCAAGCCTTGTCAATCCGCCCGACAAATCCGCCTTCATTATAAAGGGGTCGCAATGCAGAAGTTCGTTGAGCCGCCGCACCGCGGATCGCAGACCCCGGGCGGCCGTTGACCTTGGAATGGCTGGCGGCGCTGGTGGTGTTTGCCTTCGTGTCCTCCGCCACGCCGGGCCCGAACACCCTGATGCTTCTTGCGTCGGGCGCAAATTTCGGCGTCAGGCGCAGCCTGCCCCACATGGCCGGGATCACATTGGGATTCACCGCCATGGTGTTCGCGGTCGGCATCGGGCTCAGGCAGGTTTTCGTGACCTTTCCTGTCGCCCACACCGCAATGACGGTTCTGTCAGTCGCCTATCTGCTGTTTCTGGCCTACAGGATCGCCCGCGCGGCCCCGCCGCGACAGGGCGGCGACGCGGGGCGCCCGCTGACGTTTGTGCAGGCGGCCACGTTCCAGTGGGTCAATCCCAAGGCCTGGGCGATCGCGCTGGCGGCGATGTCCATCTATGCTCCGGTCCCCACCGT
>JBGTLJ010000367.1:0-11003 GCA_041744175.1 Oceaniglobus sp.
GAAGGCGTCGGCCGCGCCGCTTTCGACAAGCGGCAGCGCTTGCAACATCTTGCACGACGATCTGGGAAAGATCACCGCCTGCGGATCGCCCCAGGCGGCAACGATGCCGCCGCCCGAATCGCAGACCACCCCATGACCGTCATGGGCGGATTCCAGCAAACCGCCGCGCCAAAGTTCCACCATTCTCTGCGAAGCCGTCATCTGCATCATTTCCTTTCACGACATGGCGATTTTTGCCAGTGGGGGGTTTCACCGGCTGTTGTTTTACCGTTAAAGTCGCGCCATCGAGATTGGAAGGGACCGCTGTCGCCAAATGCCTGCCAAGACGGGCCAAGGGCACTGTCCCCCAAAGGCAAGGGCAGCTGGAGGCTGTATTGACATGACATCATTCTTCGCACGGGCCTGCGCAACGGCGGCGCTGGCGGTGACTGCCACGGGTGCCTTCGCGCAGGCGGAATCGACCAACCGCGTTGCCGTCGAAACCGCCTGGGCTGTCTTCGTGGAAAACGATCCCAAGGAATGCTGGAGCGTGTCAAGCCCCAAGCAGACCGTCAATTCCCGTGATGGTCAGGTGGTGGCGGTGCGGCGGGGCGACATTCTGATGTTCGTCACCTTCCGGCCCGGCTCCGGCACCACGGGCGAGGTGTCGTTCACCGGCGGGTATCCGTTCGCGCCCGGGTCCACCGTGTCCATGGATGTGGGCGGCACCAAGTTCGAACTGGTCGTCGATGGCGAATGGGCATGGCCTGGGTCAAGCGGCGATGACGCCAGCATCGTCGCGGCGCTGAAGCGCGGGTCCGACGCCGTGCTGACGGCCCGTTCGGAACGTGGCACCCAGACCGAGGATACGTTTTCCCTGTTCGGCTTCACCGCCGCCATGGACGAGGCCGCCAAGCGCTGCGCCAGTTGACGCAGCCGTTGCCGTGCAACCGGGCGCACACTGCTGCCGCGCCGCCAAGGACAGCTTCTCTGGCGCGCGGTATGCATCTTTGTATTTCGCGTGCGGATGCCATATAGGACCGGCATCTGTCATCCGGAGTTCCCGCCATGCCCGCCGTCGCGCCGATCACGCAGGACGTTCTGACCTTGCCGCGCAAGCTGCCGGACGGTCCCGCCAACCTAATTGGAATGACCCGGGACGCCATGCGCACGGCCCTGATCGACGCCGGCACACCGGACCGGCAGGCCCGGATGCGCACTGGCCAGATCTGGCAGTGGATTTATGAAAAGGGCGTGCGCGATTTCGCGCGGATGACGAACCTTGCCAAGCCCTATCGCGCTCTTCTGGCCGACCGTTTCGTGATCGAGGTTCCGGAAGTGGTCGAACGCCATGTCAGCGCCGATGGCACCCGCAAATACCTTGTGCGGATCGCCGGCGGTCACGAGGTTGAAACCGTCTACATTCCAGAGGAAAATCGCGGCACCCTGTGCATCTCGTCCCAGGTCGGCTGCACGCTGACCTGTTCATTCTGTCACACCGGCACCCAGCGTCTGGTGCGCAACCTCACGGCGGCGGAAATCATCGGCCAGGTCATGCTGGCGCGCGACGATCTGGGCGAATGGCCGGAACCGGGGCACGGCCCCCATGACGAACAGCGCCTGCTGTCCAACATCGTGCTGATGGGGATGGGCGAGCCGCTGTACAACTTCGACGCGGTGCGCGACGCCATGAAGATCGCCATGGACCCCGAAGGCATATCCCTGAGCCGCCGTCGCATTACCCTGTCCACCAGCGGCGTGGTGCCCGAAATCGCACGCGCCGCGGACGAGATCGGATGCCTTCTGGCGGTGTCGTTCCATGCCACCACGGACGCGGTACGCGACGGTCTGGTGCCGATCAACAGGAAGTGGAACATCGCGGCCCTGCTCGATGCCCTGCGCAGCTATCCCAAGGCGTCGAATTCCGAAAGGATCACGTTCGAATACGTGATGCTGAAGGATGTGAACGACAGCGACGACGACGCCCGCCGCCTGATCGACCTGATCCGTGGGATCCCGGCCAAGATCAACCTGATCCCGTTCAACGAATGGCCCGGCGCGCCCTATGAGAGATCCTCCGGCACACGAATCCGCGCCTTCGCGGACATCATCTACAATGCGGGCTACGCGTCGCCGATCCGCACACCGCGCGGCGAAGACATCATGGCCGC
Source organism: Oceaniglobus sp. (assembly GCA_041744175.1). Taxonomy (GTDB): domain Bacteria; phylum Pseudomonadota; class Alphaproteobacteria; order Rhodobacterales; family Rhodobacteraceae; genus Oceaniglobus. The sequence continues at coordinate 2,151 of JBGTLJ010000367.1, forward strand.
CTGCGGACAGCTGAAATCGGAAAGCCAGAGGGCCCGGCGAGACCGGCCCGCTGTCGCGCGCCCGGCCTGACGCCTCGCAACCGGTCGCGCCGGGCGGGGTTTTCGTGCGATCCGCAGGATTGATGCAATCGCCGTTCACCCCGCTTCCCGTGCCGAACACCCGCATAGGACAGCCCCGCCTGACCGGGGTTGAAATCGAATTTTCAGGGCTCATAGAGCCCGAAGCGGCAGAGGTCGTCGCCAATACGCTTAATGGCGCGCCCCGCCCGCGCGACAGTGTCTGCTGGCTGGTAGAGGCAACCCGCCTCGGCGATGTCGAGATTCTCTCGACATCTTCCTGCCCAATTCGGTTAAGTGGCCCTTGCGCGATGCGGCCCTGAAAGCGGGGCGCGATCTGATCCCAGTCGAGGTCGTCAGCCGCCCGCTGGACCGTGAAGAATTGCTTGCCCTCGACCTCCTTCCTGCGCGCGGCCCTGCGACAGGTCGGTGCGCTGGGCGGGAGCACTGAATGGTTTAGGGGTGTACCCGAACGTCGAAGCGAAAGGCAATCGCGCCCGCGACATATTCCCCACCCAGATGGCCTGTGCCATGAGTAAAGACTGGCTGCGCGCCGCGATGCCGATCAACCCGACCCGTCGGTTGCTGCCCTGCACCGACCGCTATCCTCGTGCGCTTTGCGATGCGCTGTGTGGGGTCTGGACCGGTGCCGCTCTCGGCGACTGCGCCTCGGTCTACCTCGCCCATGCGCGGTCGCGCAATGACGGGCCGGACATCCTGTCGATGATGGCGTTCCACGATCCCGTCAGTGTCGGTGCCCGCACCGGGGTGGACAACCGCGCGCCTTATCGAAAGTCCCGCATTGTCGCGCGACGATCCGGGGAGCCACTGGCATCCGATCGAACGGATCGCCAGGACCGTCGGGCCGGTCGGCACCCTCGCTGCCGCCTGACGCGACCGGGCAAGCGGCAACGAGAAAGTTTCAGGCAGAACAAACCGGTTATCGGCATATGTCACCTCGCGCAGATGCTCAACGTCTCTCGTGCGGGGTCGCTGGACCAGAATGTCCATGACACACACAGCTAGAGCCGGAAATAGTATACCGTCCTGCCCCGCAACACGGTGCGGGTGGAACCGGACACCCGGCTGATGACGTTGACCGGCAGAGCGCCGATGAAGGTGAACGCATTCGCAGGTGGTGGATCGGCCGCTGTTTGGGGGTCGCCGCCCGGGATCAGGGTGACGTTATCCGGACCGCGGAACGTCGGATGGATCCATTCTGTCTGGAGATTCAGTGGCATCCGAAGCACCTCATTCACGCGCGGCGCCAGCGGGCCCTTGTCCGGGCACTGGAAAAAGCCGCGCGGGGTGGCATCATCGACGAAAACCAGGCTGCGGCCGCAATGAACCGATAAGGGATCTGAAGATGAGCGAGTACACCAAGGGCGACAAGGTGAAATGGAACTGGGGCAATGGCACCGGGACCGGAAAGGTCACCAAGGTCTATACCCAGAAGATCACCAGGACGATCAGCGGCGCCGAAGTGACCCGAAATGCCGACGGCGACAATCCCGCCTATCTGATCGAGCAGGACGACGGCGACGAGGTGTTGAAATCCGGATCGGAACTGACGAAGGGCTAGGCGTCGGGGGACGACCGGGTGTCGTCCGGGCGGCCCGGAACATCGTCGCGCTTTGTCTGCGGAACCTTCCAGTTGTCGATCGCCGCAATCGCATCTGCGGCGGTCTCGACGAAGCGGAACAGATCCAGATCGACGGCGGAAATCGTTCCGGCGGCGACCAGCGCATCCCAGTTGATGATCGTCCGCCAGAAATCCTCACCGAACAACAGGAACGGCACCCGTTCCATCCGGCCGGTCTGGATCAGGGTCAGCGCCTCGAACATCTCGTCCAGGGTGCCAAAACCGCCGGGAAAGACGCAGATCGCCCGCGCGCGCATCAGGAAATGCATCTTGCGGATGGCGAAGTAGTGAAAATTGAAACACAGGCCCGGCGTCACGTAGACGTTCGGCGCCTGTTCGTGGGGCAGCACGATGTTCAGCCCGATGGACCGTCCACCGGCATCTGCCGCGCCGCGGTTTCCTGCCTCCATCACGCCCGGTCCGCCGCCCGTGGTGATGATGTCATCGGTTCCGCCACGCGCCAACGAGCGTTCTGTCATCAGGCGGGCGAAGGTGCGGGCTTCTTCGTAGTACCGCGAAAGATCGCCCGGCCCGGACGCATCGGCCCCGGACGGGGCGGCGATGCGCGCGCCGCCGAACAGGACCACCGTCGAGGCGATCCCCGCCTCCGACATCAAAAGCTCGGGCTTCAGCAGTTCCAACTGCAACCGGACGGGCCGCAGATCGTCGCGGCACAGGAATTCGGCGTCCGCGAAGGCCAGCCTGTAGGACGGCGCCCGGGTCTGCGGCGTGTCGGGAATGTCACGCGCGGTCCTCACATCCTCGTCGGCATGCCGGAATGGCGAATTGCGCTGATCGTTCATCGGATATCCTGTACTGGTTGACTGATACCTAGCCCGGTTCGGCCCGTCGCACCAGCATGGCCGGATCCGGATGCGCGGCTTTGTCCGCTGGACGTGACGGTGTCACAAGGCTAAGTAGCCGATTAATCTGATCGCTGTTATCATCCTGCGATCACGCGAATCTGCCCGGCAAGGGCCAGAGAGAGGAGAATGCCGTGTCCCACGCAGACGATTCCGAAGGCACACGCCGCGACTTCCTGTTCTACGCGACCGGCGGCGCGACCGCCGTCGTCGCGGGCGCCGCGGTCTGGCCGCTGGTGAACCAGATGAACCCCTCGGCCGATGTGCAGGCGCTCAGCTCGATCCGCGTCGACGTGAGCGGTATCGAACCGGGCACGCAGCTGACCGTGAAATGGCTGGGCAAGCCGGTTTTCATCCGACGCCGCACCCCCGAGGAAATCGAATCCTCGCGCGTTGTCGATCTGGCGGAATTGCCCGATCCGATCGCCCAGAACTTCAATATCGACGACATCGCCCCCGCCACGGACGAAAACCGGACGCTGACCGAAGACGGCGAATGGCTGGTGATGATCGGCGTGTGTACGCACTTGGGTTGTGTACCGCTGGGCGATGCGGGCGACTTCGGCGGCTGGTTCTGCCCGTGTCACGGATCGCATTATGACACCGCCGGGCGCATCCGCCGCGGCCCGGCACCGACGAACCTGCCGGTTCCGGTGGCGCAGTTCGAAGATGAAACCACCCTGGTCCTTGGCTGACGGAGACTGAAATGGCTGGAATTCCGCACGACCATTACGAACCGAAGACCGGGGGCGAAAAGTGGCTTGACCGCCGCCTGCCCATCGTCGGGCTTCTCTATAACACGCTGATGATCCCGACCCCCAAGAACCTCAACTGGATGTGGATCTGGGGGATCGTGCTGACGTTCTGTCTGGCGCTGCAGATCATCACCGGCATCGTGCTGGTCATGCACTACACGCCCGACACGTCGATGGCTTTCGCGTCGGTCGAACACATCATGCGCAACGTCAACGGCGGGTTCATGCTGCGCTACATGCACGCCAACGGCGCATCCCTGTTCTTCGTCGCGGTCTATGCCCACATCTTCCGCAGCCTCTATTACGGCTCCTACAAGGAACCGAGAGAGGTGACGTGGATCATCGGCATCCTGATCTATGTCGCGATGATGGCCACAGCATTCATGGGCTACGTGTTGCCCTGGGGCCAGATGTCGTTCTGGGGGGCCACGGTGATCACCGGCCTGTTCGGCGCCATCCCCTTTGTCGGAACCACGCTTCAGACCTGGCTGCTGGGCGGACCGGCGGTCGACAACTACACCCTGACGCGGTTCTTCTCGCTGCACTACCTGCTGCCCTTCGTGATCACCGGGCTGGTGATCGTTCACATCTGGGCCTTCCACACCACCGGCAACAACAATCCGACCGGGGTAGAGGTGCGGCGCACGTCGAAAGAGGATGCCGCCAAGGACACGGTGCCTTTCTGGCCATATTTCGTGCTGAAGGACCTGTTCGCGCTGGCAATCATCCTGGCGGTGTTCTTTGCCATTGTCGGGTTCATGCCGAACTATCTGGGCCACCCGGACAACTATATCGAGGCGAATCCGCTCGCCACGCCGGCGCATATCGTTCCCGAATGGTACTTCCTGCCGTTCTACGCGATCCTGCGTGCATTCACCGGCGAAGTCTGGGTCGTCCAGATCGCCAGCTTCGTGACCGGCGGCATCATCGACGCCAAGTTCTTCGGCGTGCTGGCAATGTTCGGGGCGATCATCGTGATGGCGCTGGCGCCGTGGCTCGATACCTCGTCTGTGCGCTCGGGCCGCTACCGGCCGATGTTCAAATGGTGGTTCGCGCTGCTGGTAGTCGATTTCTTCGTCCTGATGTGGGTCGGAGCGATGCCTGCCGAAGAACCCTATGCCTCGATATCGCTGATCGCATCGGCCTACTGGTTCGCGTATTTTCTGGTGATCCTGCCGCTTCTTGGCGTCATCGAAAAGCCTCTCGACCAGCCAGCGACCATCGAACAGGATTTCAATGCGCATTACGCCCCAAAAACCGGCGGCACGAAAACCATCGTCAACCCGGCCGAATGATAAGGATCAGCTGAGCATGTTCAGACAGCTTACACTCGCCGCGATCGTGGCGGCAGGTCTCTTTTCGGGTGCCGCGTCCGCCGAGGTGACAGAGGCTCATATCGAGGATGTGGATTTCTCTTTCGAGGGTCCGTTCGGCAAGTTCGACCAGAACCAGCTTCAGCGCGGCCTTCAGGTCTATACCGAAATCTGTTCGGCCTGCCACGGGTTGCAGTTCGTGCCGATCCGGTCCATCGGCGACGAAGGCGGACCGCAACTGCCCGAAGATCAGGTGCGCGCCTATGCCGAATTCTGGGAGGTGTGGGATCCTACCCTGCTTGAGGGCGACGGCGATTTCCGTACCGCCATCCCCAGCGACCATTTCCCGAAAAGCGGTCTGGCCAACGCGCCCGATCTGTCTCTGATGGCAAAGGCGCGGGCCGGTTTTCACGGACCCTACGGATTGGGCATCAACCAGTTCTTCAAGGGCATGGGGGGACCTGAATACATCGTCAGTCTCCTGACTTCGTACACCGGCGAGGAAAAGGAACAGGCCGGATCCATCCTGTACGAGAACACTGCCTATCCGGGGGGCTGGATCGCGATGGCACCGCCCCTCTATGGCGATGATGTGGAATTTGCCGACGGCAGTTCGACTGAAGTACACGATATTGCCATGGATGTCGCGGCGTTCATGATGTGGACGGCAGAGCCGAAGATGATGGCGCGCAAGCAGGCCGGTTTCGTCGGCACCATGATGCTGGTGATCCTGTCGGTCCTTTTGTACCTGACGAACAAGAAGATCTGGGCGCCGATCAAGAAATCGCGCAAGGACGACGTTCCGGCCGAGTGATCGATAGTTTGCTTTCGGCCACGGGCGCGCCTTTCCGGGCGCGCACTTTTTCCTGTAAACTTTTGCGAAACGGATTTTGGCTATGCCCGTCTTGGACGGGCTGTCAGTTTGCCGAACGCTACGGCCCTTCGGCGGCGTTGCGATAGGGTTGAAAAAGGTGATCTGGTGATGTTTCAGTCTTCTGAGTTCTGGCAGGGATCCGCGCTTCTGCCGGTCCTGGCGATCGCCGCGCTGGCGGCACTGGGATGTTGGCTCGGGGCCGCAGGATACCTGATGCGCAACGTGGCCCTGTTGCTGGCGGCGGGCATCGGCGCGGGTGTCGCGATCTATCTCGTCAACGGCCTTGTGGTTCTCGGGGCCCTGCGTGACGATCCCGTCGGCGGCGCCGTCTGGTTCGGCTGGGTCGGATTGCAACTCTCCGCACTCGGAATAGTCATCGCCGGTTTCCGGGCATTGCGATCGGCGCCGCTCGCCCGCTGATCGCCCCACCCTGGCCCTGTCCTCGGCGTGACCGGAGGATCGGCGCTGTTGCGTCGGACGCCGATATGCGGGATCGTCGCACCGCGTCGGACCCGCACAGAACCGCCGGAGACAGGACATGATATTCTCCCTCGCCCGCCTCGCTCTCCTGGGATTCGCGGTGCTGAGCATATTCTACGTCCTGATCTCGCTCTATTCGCGCTCGGTCCGCCGGGAACGGCTTGAACAGCGCTGGGACGACGAAGATATGGACGGCGACCGCGAGGCGTTCATCAGGGACGGTCTGGCCGAATATGACGGTTCGGTGCGCCGCAAGCTGATCCTCGGCGTTTATGTGGTGCCGGTGATGGTGATGGGCACGCTGATCTACATGATGAACTTCTAGGAGATCCGCCGTGCGATACGTGAAATGGACATTCTGGTTCGTCGTGATCGCGATCATCGTCGGATTCCTGCACTACACGCTGCCCCAGCGCGACATTGTGCGCATCGTCAACACCGAGGTGCGGCGTGTCGATGTGGGGCAGAACAGCTGGTTCTGGGCGCAAAGCGATGTCGGAAACACACCAGACACGATCAGCCGCGATGTCCGATTCATCGAGACGATCCTGCCCAGCGGCAAACCCATCGTCTTTCGCAATGAGGACACGGGATGGGGCTGGCCGCCGTATTTCAAGCTCGATTCATCGAACCTTCAGGCCGAGGCAAGCGATCTGGTGTCGAACCGCGACGCCCCCCGCTGGGTGGTTGTGCGGCACTATGGCTGGCGGAACGAATTCCTGTCGATCTTTCCCAACGCGGTGTCGGTACGCACTGTCGAGGGACCTGACGTCAGGCTCGTGCCTTGGCTCAACATCACGATCCTGATCTCTCTGGCGCTGGTCGTGCTGCTAATCCGGCGCATGTGGATACAGTTTCGCGAACGTTCCATCGATCCGCTGTTCCAAGATGACGACGAAACCCGGGATCGTGCCGATATCTATTCAGACGAGAAAAAGGGCAGGCTGGCACGCTGGTGGAAGGGTCCGCCGAAACCCTAGCCCTCAGGCCGGCGGTCCGTACAGCGCCCGCTCGGCCTTGAACGACAACAGCCGCCTCTGGCTCTCGTCCCAGAGGTGCAGCCGGACGCACGACAGGCTTTCGCGGATCGTCAGCCGTTGGGATGTCGCCAGCACCCTGTGATCGCGCAGCACCTCGGTCAGACGATAGAACGGAATCCGCGAATAGAGATGGTGCACATGATGCACCCCGATGTTGCCCGAAAACCAGCGCAGGACATGGGGCAGGTCGTAATGCGACGATCCGTGCAGGGCAGCATCGTGCAGCTGCCAGTCCTCGGCCTGATCCCACTGCGTCTGCTCGAACTGATGCTGCACGTAGAACAGCCAGACGCCGGCCGACGCCGCCACCAGAACCGTCGGCAAAAAGATCAGCACGATGGGCTGCCAGCCTCCAAGCCAGCCGATCACCGCCAGCGATGCGGCAATGACGGCGTTGGTGGCCATCGCGCTCGACCAGTGGCTCCAGGAATTCATCAGCCCAAGGGGCAGTCGATTCTGCAACAGGAACAGGTACGTCGGGCCCAGCCCGAACATCACCAGCGGATGGCGGTACAGCCGGTAATGGAATCTGCCCAGCGGCGACAGTGCGCGATACTCTGCGACGGTCAGGGTGTGCACGTCGCCGATGCCCCGCTTGTCGAGATTGCCCGAGGCGGAATGATGGATCGAATGGGTGCGCCGCCACACGTCATAGGGCGTCAGGGTCAGCACGCCCAGAATGCGCCCGGTCCAGTCGGACACATGGCGGTTGCGGAAGAATCCGCCATGGCCGCAGTCGTGCTGGATGATGAACAGCCGCACCAGAAAGCCACCGTTCAACAGGGCAAGGGCGACAGAGGCCCACGGCGCCACGCCCAGCAGCCACCACGCCAGCGACCAGATTGCCAGAAACGGCATCAGGCTTATCGCCAGTTCAAAGATGCTGCGCCCGTGATGCGGGTCGCGGTATTTCGACAGGATCTGCACCCAGTTTCGCGCCGTGAACGCCGCATCGCCGTCGCCCGCCTGCGGGTCTGACGGTGACGGCGTGCCGGTCGCAGGGGCGGTTGCGTCGCGCGAAGCTGAGACCGTCATCCGAAAAGGGTACTCATTCTTGTTTCTGCCACTTGGGGCTACCCGGTATCCCAAGGTGCTTGACGAAGTCTTAGGATGGATCGCCGGACAAGTACAGCCGTCTGCAGATCACCAAAAGGTATATATGGCCCTAAAGGCCCCTTGGTCACGCGACCGCGTCTCAGACGCGCGGCACCGGCGGCTACCCGGCCCCTCACGTAACGGCGTTCAGCCTTCGCCGTAGGGTATCCAGACCGTCTTGACGCTGCACGATGCGCTGAGGAAGGCATCCGCGCGCCCGTCAGGGGCGGCCCAGTCCCGGCTCTGGCCGTCATTCACCCAGGTGCGTTTGAGATTGCCGCACGACGCAGTTTCGATGGCGGCGCTGATTCCCTGCGACGAAAACGACCAGACTGCATCCACATCCATGTGGCCGGCCAGATGCGGGGCAAGTTCGCCGTGGTCGCCGGTCAGCAGGTTGACGACACCCGCCGGAACGTCCGATGTGTCCAGCACCTGATAGAAATCGCTCGCTGTCAGCGGATAGGGCTGTGACGCCACGGTGACGACCCGGTTGCCCATGGCGATGGCGGGCGCGATCACCGACACCAGACCGAGCAACGGTGCGTCGTCCGGGGCGAACTGGCCGATCACGCCGACCGGTTCGTTCATCGCCAGCGCCACGGCGCGCATCGGCACGCCCTTGGCAGCGCCGTCGTGCTTGTCGGCCCAGGCCCCCCAGTGAAACAGCCGCTCGATGCTGGATGAGACTTCGGCCTGCGCCGCGCGCGCGGTCGTGCCGGTCAGATCCGCGA
>JBGTLJ010000368.1:0-1703 GCA_041744175.1 Oceaniglobus sp.
CTGTCGCCGGAAGATCTGGCCATGGCGGCAACGGGGGCCGATCTGGCGGCGATGCGTCACGAAACCATGGAGGTTCGGTTGTTTCGCAGCTAGCTCAGTCCCGGTTGGCGACAACGATGATGAGATCGCCGCGACGACGGATATGGGTGCGCACGCCCGCCGCGATCCGGGACAGCGCGGTTTCCTGCGGCGGCGGGCTGCCGCAGCCCGCGATCATAGCGTTCAGGACCAGACGTGCCTGTTTCAAGGTTATGGTTCCCCGGACTCGCGGACACTCGGGGCAGAGGCTGGACGGGAAAGGAAAACATCCGATGAACGGACCATTGCGAATCGGCATCGGCGGTCCCGTCGGGGCCGGCAAGACCACACTGACGGCGGCGCTGTGCCGTTCGCTGGCGCAGGATCTGTCGATGGCGGTGATCACCAACGACATCTACACCCGCGAGGATGCCGAATTCCTGCTGCGCGCCCAGGTGCTGCCCGCAGAGCGGATCCGCGGCGTCGAAACCGGCGGTTGCCCGCACACGGCGATCCGCGAGGATGCATCGATCAACCTGGCCGCGGTGGCCGACCTGCGCGCGGCGCTGCCGGATCTGGATCTGGTGCTTATCGAAAGCGGCGGCGACAATCTGGCAGCGACCTTCAGCCCCGAACTGGCCGATCTGACCATCTACGTGATCGACACGGCGGCCGGTCAGGACATCCCCAGAAAGAAGGGACCGGGGGTGACCCGATCCGATCTTCTGGTGGTGAACAAGGTCGATCTTGCGCCGCACGTGGGGGTGGATCCGGCACTGCTGGAGCATGACACCAGGGCGGCGCGCGGCGGGCGTCCGTATGTGATGGCATGTCTGCGCGACGGGCGCGGCGTCGATCAGATCGTCGCCTTCATCCGCCGCGAGGGCGGGCTGTGAGTTGATCTGAATCCGTTCCGGCCGGCTGCCACGTTCGGGCCGCCGTCGCCAGTCCCGCCCGATAACGGAGCCGGCCGAGTACAGGTTGTGATCCAGAGGTCTGGTCCGGGCTGCCGTGAAGATTTTTTGTCTGCAAGTGTCCGATGCAGGCTACTTTACATGGGCCGAAACCATCCGCAGATCAAAATGATTGACGTATGTCATTCTTTAGCGTCAGATCGAAAGCGGGAGGACGACATGGACAGGCGATTGCCGACCTTATCGGATGTCGCGCGGTCTGCGGGCGTCAGCTATGCCACCGCGGACCGGGTCGTGAACGCCCGTGGCGGGGTCGCCGACAAGTCCGCGCACCGGGTCCGGGAGGCGATAGAGGCCCTTGGATACGTGCGCAATGTCGCCGCCGCGAACCTGTCCCAGCAGCGCCTGTACCGATTTGCCGCAGTCATTCCCCAGGGATCCAACGCGTTTTTCTGCGGTGTGCGGGCGCTGTTCGCGCAGGCCGTGGCGCAATTGCTGGCAGATCGGGTCGTGTTGCGCATCCACGATGTCGCGGCCTTCGATGCGGCGGCGCTGCGCGATGGCCTTCTCGGTCTGGCCAGGGACGGCCTTGACGGGATCGCGCTTGTGGGCAGCGAGGATCCTCTGGTGACGGACGCGGTGGCGATCCTTCGGGCACGCGGGATCGCGGTGGTCGCTATGGTTTCGGACGTTCCTGGTTCCGGGCTGGGATCCGGGCCGGGCTTAGGGCGCGACGCCTATGTGGGGATCGACAATGACGTGGCGGGCCGC
>JBGTLJ010000369.1:0-1816 GCA_041744175.1 Oceaniglobus sp.
AAGACCAGGGGCATGTCGCCGCCCCGCATCCGCGAGCCGTCTCAAACCGCCCCGGATCATGTCGCGCGGCCCCGCAAATCCCTTTACCCTAGGACCGCACCGCACCGGCAAGCTCAGGATGCGCGCCCCAGCCGTGCGAAAAGCCGCAGCGCGTGAGCTGCGTCCCGGGCGGCCGCGGGCAGCACCGGATCATAGGCCACGCGGATCAGATCGCCGATCTCGGGACGCAGGATCACCGAACCGTCAGGCACCGCCGCCAGCGGCGAACGCTCGGCAAAGGCAAGATCAGACCATAGAACGATGACCTGTACCGCCTGGGACAGCGCCAGCGTTTCGGCCGCGACCGCCGCCAGATGCCGGTCCATCCGCACGAACACGAAGGCCGCCCTGATGCCGCCGTCGGGGTCGAACCGGAACACCCGGTACTGGTTTGCCGCCTCCGCCTCTAGTCGGTCCAGCAGGGAACAGAGATCCGGGATCATCCGCGCCAGCCCCGGCACGACCCGCAGCTCGTCCCACTCGCGCAGGTAGAACATCAAGAGGTTGGCACCCAGTTCCGGATCGGTTTCGGCCATCGCATGGTTGGCAAGCGTCACCACCGCCTCGATCGCCCCCTTGATCGTCGGCAGTGTGGCATCATCGACGCCGAACACAACGGGCACGATGGGCCGCCCCCAGCGCGCGAACGCGAAATCGCCGTCCGCACGGGTGAACAGCGCGGTGATGTCATCCGGACCCATTACTCCAGCGCCGCCGCCACCTCGTCGGACATGTCGAAATTGGCGGTGACAGTCTGAACGTCGTCGTCGTCCTCCAGCGCCTCGATCAGCCGCATCAGCTTCTGCGCGTCCTCAAGCTCCAGTTCGGTCCGGGTCTGCGGCCGCCAGACCAGCTTTGCCGTCTGCGATTCGCCCAGATGCGTCTCCAGCGCGGTCGAGACGTCGTTCAGGTCGGTATCGGCACAGATGATCCAGTGACCCTCGTCATCGCTTTCCACATCCTCGGCCCCCGCCTCGATCGCGGCCATCATCACGTCGTCGGCCGATCCGGCCGCAGCGGGATACATGATCTCGCCCTTGCGATCGAACATGAACGACACGCTGCCGGTCTCGCCCAGATTGCCGCCGTTCTTGGTGAAGGTGGATCGCACCACCGATGCGGTGCGGTTGCGGTTGTCGGTCATCGCCTCGACGATCACCGCCACGCCGTTCGGGCCATAGCCCTCATAGCGGATCTCGTCATAGGTCTCGGCGTCGCCGCCGCTGGCCTTGGCGATGGCGCGCTGGATCACGTCCTTGGGGACCGACACCGATTTGGCCTCCTTGACCGCCAGACGCAGCCGCGGGTTCTTGTCGGGATCCGGGTCGCCCATCCGCGCCGCCACGGTGATTTCCTTGGACAGCTTGGAGAACACCTTGGCGCGCGCGGCGTCCTGCCGGCCCTTGCGGTGCTGGATGTTCGCCCATTTCGAATGGCCTGCCATGGTGCCGGTCCCGCCTCAATCCTGTCCCTGATCGCCGCTCTCTAACCCAACAGCCCGCCCGCGTTCAAGCCTTCTGATGCCACGCGCGCAACCGACACGGGCAGGGCCATGCCCCTGCACCGGCAGGGGTGCGGGGAAAGCCAGATGGCGCCGCAAGCGGACTTTGGCGGAACCCGCCTGGCCAGTTCGGACTGGCCAGATGACATGGCCTTTTGGCCCGCCGGTGTCGCACCCTGCGCGGTGTCGGACTGTGGGTCTGGCCAGCCAGGAGAGGGAAGATCATGGAAGATGTGCAAGCGTTCATCGGCCTCGACGTCCACAAGGCGACAATCA
>JBGTLJ010000370.1:0-2195 GCA_041744175.1 Oceaniglobus sp.
GATCGCCCAGATCCGTCAGCAGCCGCGCCTTGCCCGCCAGATCGATCACCAGTGTGGCCGGATCGCGCGGCAGGACGTTGGCCGGATCCAGCATCGCCCACAGCACATCGCTGACCGTCAGACCGCCCAGCCGGACGAGCAGGCCGAAATCCTCGGGCTCTTCGGTCCGGGTGACCGGGCCGCGAAACCCGAACGCCAATTCGTCCATCGCCGCCTCAAGCTGCGGAACCGGAAGGGCATCCCCGGACAGCACCATGCTCAGCGCTCTGGAACTGCCGGAATAGTCCATCGCGCCGTCATTTATCGCCGCGTCCAGCGTACCGGAATCCGACTGCGACACCCAGTTCAGCGTGCCGCTTTCCGGATCGCGCACCTCGACCGTCAGATCGCCGCCGCCGTGGGAATAGCCGCTGTCGAAACGCACACCATCTGCGGGCGCCTGCGCCGGGTTGCCCGCCGCCGCCAGACCCCGGGTGGACCCGCTGCTGGTGGCCGTGACATCCCGGTAATCCGCCGTCACCGACAGCCCCGAGCCTGGCTTTTCCAGACCCTCGCCGTCCACGGCGACGGCCATCTCATCGGCGGCGATCCGGCTGCCGAACGATCCGTCCTCGCCTCCGGTGAAGGTGTAAAAGCCCGCAATGTCCGCAAACGCGACCTCGGCCGTCAACTCGACCGGCTTGTCGTCCACCATCACGTCCTGCACCGACATGGACAGGGCGGGACCGGAAAAGTCGTATCTTACTGCGTCCGCGTCGCCCGATGCGATGGTGCTGGCATCCGGCATCGCCACCCGCACCGTCAGATCCACCGGCTTGTCGCCCTCGGGCCGCATCTCCAGCGCAATGTCGTATGCGTCCGACATCGTCACAAGAACCGTGCCGTCGTCCTGCGCCGTCATGGTGATGGCGGGAACCGTCCCGCTTACCGATCCGTCCTCCAGATCCAGGGTGATCGCGACATCGCTCAGTGCCAGCGTGTCGCCGGTCCTCGTCTCGTTGCCCGCCGTCACCGTCTGTCCGGCGGTTTCACCCATGGACTTCCAGTTGTTCCACACCTCTTCGGGTGTCACATCGGCCCATGCGGGAGACAGCGCGGTCGCACCAAGCCCAATGGCCAGGGACGTGGTGGCGAAAAGGCGGGGCATCGGTTTCATTGCAACGGGCTTTCCTATGAAATACCCCATACATGTGAGGCTGGGCCCGATCGAGGTCAAGGGCGCGGCGAGACTGCGGGGAGGGTGCGATGGACATGACGGGCAAGACGGTGCTGATCACCGGCGCAAGCCGCGGCATAGGTGCCGAAACCGCGCGGGTCTTTGCCGCGGCGGGCTGGAACGTGGCAATGAGCGCGCGCAGCGGCGACGCGCTCGGCGATCTTGCAGGCGAGTTAGGCGAATGCGCGCTGGCGATCCCCTGCGACGTGTCGCGCTACTGGGAAGTCGCGGCCGCCGTCGATGCCTGCGTCGCCACGTTCGGCAGGCTGGACGTGCTGGTCAACAACGCCGGGGTGATCGAACCTGTGGCGCATCTGGCCGACGCCGATCCCGACGCCTGGGATCAGGTGATCGATATCAACCTCAAGGGCGTGTTCCACGGGATGCGCGCGGCACTGCCGGTGATGATCGCGGCAGGCGGCGGCACCATCCTGAGTGTGTCGTCGGGCGCGGCCCACAGCCCCGTGGAAGCGTGGTCGCATTACTGCGCGTCCAAGGCCGGTGTCGCGATGCTGACCCGCTGCGTCGACAAGGAACAGCGCGGCCAGGGCATCCGCGCCATGGGCCTGTCCCCCGGCACCGTTGCGACCCAAATGCAGCGCGAAATCAAGGCAAGCGGCATCAATCCCGTCAGCAGGCTCGACTGGTCCGATCACATTCCCGCCGACTGGCCTGCGCGCTGTCTTCTGTGGATGTGCGGCGCCGGGGCCGACAAGCATCTGGGCGAGGAGATTTCCCTGCGCGACGATGACATCCGGCGTGCAGTCGGTCTGATCGCGTGATCGACTGCGCCCGCAACGGCGGTCTTGCCGTTCTGAAGCTGAACCGTCCTGACAAGGCCAATGCCCTGACACCCGCGATGCTTGAAGCGCTGATCGCCGGGGTCGCGGACCATGCCGATGCCCATGCTCTCATCCTCACCGGAACGGGAGCGGTGTTCAGCGCGGGCGCCGATCTGGACGCCGCGCGCGCCGGTCTC
>JBGTLJ010000371.1:0-3975 GCA_041744175.1 Oceaniglobus sp.
CCTGGGCGATCGCGCTGGCGGCGATGTCCATCTATGCTCCGGTCCCCACCGTCGCGGCGGTGGGCAGCGTCGCGCTGGTCTTCGGCGCGATCAGCGTGCCGTCGGTCGCGCTCTGGACGGTGATGGGGCGTGAACTGCGCCGGGTGCTGACCAACCCGGTGCGCCTGCGGATGTTCAACTGGACGATGGCGGCGCTTCTGGTGGCATCGCTTTGGCCGATCCTTCTGCCCTGAAGGCACCGAAGCCGGGAAACGGTGCGCAATGTCGTGATCCTTTCGTGACACCCGGACCGGGACACACTATGTCTCGCGCAGTGCCCACAGGATTCGGAATCGCGCTGCCATGCCCGCCTTGCTCCCGGCCAATCCCTTCGATTTCGACGGCGACAAGCTGAAGGAAGAATGCGGCGTCTTCGGCGTCGTCGGCGTGGCTGATGCCGCGAATTTCGTGGCCCTCGGGCTGCACGCGTTGCAGCATCGCGGCCAAGAGGCGGGCGGCATCGTCAGCCACGATCCCGAACAGGGTTTCAACTCTGCCCGCCGGTTCGGCTATGTGCGCGACACCTTCACCAAGCATTCGCTGATGAAGACGTTGCCGGGCGCTCTGGCCATCGGCCATGTGCGCTATTCCACCAGCGGATCCAAGGGCAACACCCAGATCCGCGACGTCCAGCCGTTCTTTGGCGAATTTTCCATGGGCGGCGCCGCGATCGCCCACAACGGCAACATCACCAATGCCCATGCCCTGCGGCGCGAGTTGATCGAACGCGGGTCGATCTTTCAGTCCTCGTCCGACAGCGAATGCATCATTCATCTCATGGCCCGTTCGCTGCAACGCCGCGTGCCCGAACGGATGCAGGATGCCCTGCGCCGGGTCGAGGGGGCATTCTCCATCGTCGCCATGACCCGCACCAAACTGATCGGCGTGCGCGATCCTCTGGGTGTGCGGCCGCTGGTGCTGGGTCAGCTCGGCGATGGCTGGGTGCTGTCGAGCGAAACCTGCGCGCTCGACATCATCGGCGCGGCCTTCATCCGCGAGATCGAACCGGGCGAAATGGTGGTGATCGAGGGCGGCAAGGTGACCAGCCACCATCCGTTCACACCGCAAAAACCGCGTTTCTGCATCTTTGAACACGTCTATTTCTCCCGCCCGGACAGCATTCTGGGCGGGCGCAGCGTCTATGAAACCCGCCGTGCCATCGGGGTGGAGCTGGCCCGCGAGGCGCCGGTCGATGCCGATCTGGTCTGTCCCGTCCCCGACAGCGGCACCCCCGCGGCCATCGGCTACAGCCAGGAATCCGGCATCCCCTACGCCATGGGGATCATCCGCAACCAGTACGTGGGCCGCACGTTCATCGAACCGACCGAACAGATCCGCAACATGGGTGTCCGCCTGAAACTCAACGTCAACCGGGGGCTGATCCGGGGCAAGCGGGTGATCCTTGTCGACGACAGCGTGGTGAGGGGCACCACCAGCATCAAGATCTGCGAGATGGTGCTGGACGCGGGCGCTGCAGAGGTGCATTTCCGCATCGCATCGCCGCCCACCGCCTGGCCGTGTTTCTACGGCGTCGACACCCCCGAACGCGACAAGCTGCTGGCCGCACGGATGAGCGAGGACGAGATGTGCGCGCACCTCGGATTCAATTCCCTGCGTTTCATCTCGCTTGACGGGCTTTACCGTGCCGTGGGCGAGGCGAGCGGGCGCGATCCGAACGCGCCGCAGCATTGCGATGCGTGTTTCTCGGGCGAATATCCGGTCGCTCCCAGCGACATGATCGAACGCGGTTTTGCCCTGAAGGCAGCGGAATAGAACCACCTTCGATGATCCGGACGACTTCCATTGCCCTTGTCACGGGGGCCTCTCGCGGCCTTGGCGCGGCGCTGGCCAAACGGCTGGCGACCACACATCACGTCATCGCCGTGGCCCGCACCACCGGCGCGCTCGAGGAACTTGACGACGCGATCAAATCCGTCGGCGGGGCCGCAACCCTGGCACCCATGGACATCACCGACACCAACGCCATGGCGCATCTCTGCCGCTCGGTCCATGACCGCTGGGGCCGGGTGGATGTCTGGGCGCATACCGCGATCCATGCCGCGCCGCTGTCCCCCGCCGCCCAGATCGACGGGCGCGACTGGGCCAGGTGCATCGCGCTGAATGCAACTGCGACCGCAACGCTGATCCCGATGGTGGCGCCGCTGTTGCTGGCTGCCCCTTCCGGACAGGCGCTTTTCTTCGACGATCCGCGCGGGGGGGCAAAGTTTTTCGGAAGCTATGGCGCGACAAAGGCCGCGCAGATCGCGCTAGCCCGCAGCTGGCAGGCCGAAACGGTCAACACCAGCCCGGCCGTTCACATCCTGATCCCGGCACCCATGCCGACGGCAGTCCGTGCGAGGTTTTATCCCGGCGAGAACCGTTCGGCGCTCGCAAGCTGTGCGGCCGAAGCCGAACGACTGCTTGCAGAGGTCGGCATCGGCTGAAAGATCCGGCCGCGCGTGTCCGATTGACCCACGCGGCCGGACTCCGATCAGGCGGCCTTGCGGCGGCGCTGAAGAGCCAGCCCGCCCAGGGCGGACAGCAACAGGATCCCGCCGGCCGGAAGCGGAATGACAGGCATCCCGGGATCGGTCGGAATGATGTCGACGCCGTCGATCTGCAATCCGTCGATGGCCAGGCCCGACTGGTACAGTTCATCGTCCCAGTTCACGACGCCGAACTTGAAGCGGTAGCTTCCGGCATCGGCAATCGTGTATTCGGACGCGATCCAGCCTGTATAGCCGCAGCCGGCTGCAAAACACCGCCCTGAATCACTGCCAAGCTCGGCCCAGTCCGGCCCGCCCGGGATGATCTCTGTGGTCGGAGGGGTCAGTGTGACGCCGTCGCTGATCGGGGGCAGATCGAAGCCGGGCACGATGTTGCCGGCAGGCTGGGTGCGGGCCGTAAAGATCAGCGCCGTTTCGGCCAGCGTCGTCGCGTCCACCAGCTGGGCATAGGCATAGTCCGCAAAGCCGGAACCGTCCGACGTGATGTAGTTGAAGAAATAGCTCAGCACATCGCCCGCGTCCGCGCTGAACGCATTGGTGACGAGGGACGATCCGTTGGTTTCCGAACCGACGCCCAGACCCTGCCCATCGACGCCGTCGTCGGTCGACACGTAGACATAGTTTCCACCCAGAGGCGAAGAGGCGACAACTCCGTTCGCCGATCCGACACCGGCCGTCCCCTCGAACTCGCCGATACCCGACAGGGTTGCTGCCGAAACGCCGCCCGATGCAAGAAGACCGACAAGCGCCGTTGCCGTTCCGATACTATAAAATTTCATTTCACTTCGCTCCTGATAGCAGACATCCGAAAAGCGGACGCAGGGTCACCTTAAGCCATTGTTAACGAAATCGTGACTCCTTTTTACGATTTCATTCCAGATTCATCTTCCGGGCGAGGGCCGGTGGTCGCCTGCAATGCCCGATCATCGAAATCGAAGAGACGCCGACCGGGCGGCCGACCCGCAGACAGCGCCTTTCCCCAACGCCGCAGGGCAGCCGCGCTTGCCGCTCGGCTGGCAACTGCATATGAATGCGCGAAAGAGGGATCTCCCGGATGCGCATACTCATCACCAACGACGACGGTATCAACGCGCCGGGGCTCGCGACGCTGGAACGGATCGCGACAGAGATCGCCGGGCCCGGCGGCGAGGTGTGGATCGTCGCCCCCGCGTTCGAGCAGTCGGGCGTCGGACATTGCATCAGCTATACCCATCCCACCATGCTTGCCGAAATGGGGCCGCGTCGCTGGGCCGCCGAAGGATCGCCCGCCGATTGCGTGCTGGCCGGGATCTACGATGTGATGCCCGCGCGCCCGGATCTTGTGTTGTCGGGGGTCAACCGCGGCAACAATTCGGCCGAGAACACGCTCTATTCGGGCACCATCGGCGGTGCCATGGAGGCGGCGCTGCAGGGGCTCCCCGCCATTGCC
>JBGTLJ010000372.1:0-3065 GCA_041744175.1 Oceaniglobus sp.
TCGGGGATGTCGTCGAAGGCGGCGAGGAAGATTTCCATGGGCGACTGGGGCTCCTGAAGGACGGTCCCCGCCCCAGAATCCATCTCCCGGCAAACCTCAAGACCGCTCAGTTCACGTCAGATCCCAAACGCGATTCCCCTGGGGGGCTATCCCTCTACTAGCATTGTCGGCGCTCGCAATCATGGCATCCATCTGGAACTTCCATATTGATCTTTTGCGCGCACTTGGCCTTTTACCGACTTTTGTGAAACAACCATTGCTCTTTGTCGGGCCTTGTATCGTTGTTTCTGTTTTCTTCCCACCCTTCTTACCCGTGTACTTTCTTGCTTGGCTTGGCGCAAATCACTTTGGTTTGTCGGAATCGAACCAGTTCAGGGCGCAAGTAAGATGACCCAGTAACCCACCGTTCTCACCCTCTTGTCCCTGCTTCAGGTCGCACAGTCTGTGCCCAACTCAGTCGCGGTCAACCTCTCCTTCGGACCAAAGATCACCAATCAAATGACACACTGTTCCTTCTACCTGACGTCGAATATTCCTGTTCTTTACCCGCCGTCCCTCAACCGCCAGAGATCCTCGGGTCACGCCCGAGGATGACGGCGCGCGTCTTGGCAAATGATGCGTGGGACCCGTAGCGCGGCGCGTGCGTTGCTCCTGTGCCCCCACCGAAGGACAACCCCATGCAACTCCTCCTCAACCACACCACATCCGATCCCGCTGCCTGGAAAGCATGGCTTAGCGATGATCGCGAGAACCAGGGCATTGCGGGAATGTCGCTGCTCCAGCTCTGGATCGAGACTGGCAAGCCAAACACCATGTGGGCCCTGTTTGAGGTCAGCGACCGCACCGAGGCCCAGCCGTGGGTCGATCAGCTGACCGCAGGAATGGGCGGATCGGCGAAAATCACCGACATGGCACATCATTTCCTCGACACGGCCTGACCCGCCCGCGGTTGACCCGGGGCGCGGGATGTCGGACACCTGCGACCATCCGAGGATGGAGTTTCACCCCATCGCCCCGCCAAAGGCCCGCCCATGACACCCGAGCTTACCGTTCTTGCCCTCGTCGGACTTTTGCAGGTCGTGCAGTTCGCGCTGTTCTCTATTGCGGCAAATCTTCAGGTCGGGCCGAAAACCGCCATGGGGCCGCGCGACGCCAGGGTCGAGTTGAGCGGCACCGCCGGTCGCCTGCAACGGGCGATGACCAACCATTTCGAAGGGCTGATCCTGTTCACCATCGCGGTGGTCGTGGTGTCCCTGTCGGATCAGTCCACGACGCTGACCCGGACCTGCGCCCATATCTATCTGATCGCGCGCATCATCTATATTCCCGCCTATGTTCAGGGCCTTGTGCCGTGGCGCAGCGTGATCTGGGCCATCGGGTTCACCGCTACAGTGGTGATGCTGGTGACGGCGCTCGTGTGATTTTGCCATGAGAATGTCCAGACGTACCGCCCGTGCCTCCTGCAACAGACAAACGCGGTACCGTTGCCTCTCATACGCTCGAAATCTGCCCCCGAATGGTAAGGAGTAACCCCAATGGCCAGCTATGATGTGATCGTAATCGGCTCCGGCCCGGGGGGCTATGTCTGCGCCATCCGCTGCGCGCAACTGGGCCTGAAGACCGCCTGCGTCGAGGGGCGCGAGACATTGGGCGGCACCTGTCTCAACGTCGGTTGCATCCCGTCCAAGGCCCTGCTTCATGCCACCCACATGCTGCACGAGGCAGAGCACAATTTCGCCGCCATGGGGCTGAAGGGCAAGGCGCCTTCGGTGGACTGGAAACAGATGCAGTCCTACAAGCAAGACACCATCGGCGCGAACACCAAGGGTATCGAATTCCTTTTCAAGAAGAACAAGATCGACTGGATCAAGGGCTGGGCCTCGATCCCCGGCGCAGGGCGCGTAAAGGTCGGCGACGAGGTGCACGAGACGAAGAACATCGTCATCGCCTCGGGGTCCGAGGTGGCATCGCTGCCCGGGGTCGAGGTGGATGAAAAGATCGTCGTGTCCTCGACGGGCGCGCTGTCGCTGGACAAGATCCCGAAGACGCTCACGGTGATCGGGGCCGGCGTGATCGGCCTCGAGATGGGCAGCGTCTATGCGCGCCTCGGCACCGATGTGACGGTGATCGAATACCTCGACGCGATCACCCCCGGCATGGACGGCGAGGTGCAGAAACAGTTCA
This sequence comes from Oceaniglobus sp., assembly GCA_041744175.1. Lineage (GTDB taxonomy): Bacteria > Pseudomonadota > Alphaproteobacteria > Rhodobacterales > Rhodobacteraceae > Oceaniglobus. The sequence continues at coordinate 2,185 of JBGTLJ010000372.1, forward strand.
AGAAGATACTGGAAAAACAGGGGCTCAGGTTCATCATGGGTGCCGCCGTCCAGGGTGTCGAGGCAACCGGGAACAAGGCGAAAACAACCTACAAGCTGCGCCACGACGACAGCGAACATGACGTTACGTCGGACATTGTCCTGCTGTCCACCGGGCGCAAACCCTTTACCGAAGGTCTGGGGCTTGAGGACGCAGGCATCAGGATTGCCAAGCGCGGCCAGATCGAGACCGACGCCCATTGGACCACCTCCGTCAAGGGCATCTATGCCATCGGCGACGCCATCGCAGGCCCGATGCTGGCCCACAAGGCCGAGGACGAGGGGATGGCCGTGGCGGATGTCATCGCGGGAAATCAGGGTCATGTGAACTATGGCGTGATCCCCGGCGTGATCTATACCCACCCCGAGGTCGCCAGTGTAGGTTTGACAGAAGACGCCCTGAAAGAGGCCGGGACAAGATACAAGGTCGGCAAGTTCAGCTTCATGGGCAATGGCCGCGCCAAGGCGAATTTCGCCGCCGACGGGTTCGTGAAACTTCTGGCCGACAAGGACACCGACCGCATCCTCGGCGCCCATATCATAGGTCCCATGGCAGGCGATCTGATCCACGAAATCTGCGTCGCCATGGAGTTCGGGGCCAGTGCCGAGGATCTGGCCATGACCTGCCACGCCCACCCTACATACAGCGAAGCGGTGCGGGAAGCCGCCCTTGCCTGCGGGGACGGTGCGATCCACAGCTGACAACACCCGGGCGAAACCTGACCGGCAGACGGCATTAGGCGGGGCAGACAGCCGCCCCTAGCCCAGCAACAGGCGAAGCCCCTGGGTGACATCCGTGCGCACGGCAAGCCGCAGGCCCGGCTCGTCGCCCGCACGCAGCGC
>JBGTLJ010000373.1:0-2672 GCA_041744175.1 Oceaniglobus sp.
GATCGCGCGCACCTGGTCCACCAGATCGGCGTTCAGCGCGATGCGGTCCATGGGCTGGTCCAGCATCGCCGACAGGTGGCCGGCCAGATCGGCGCGCAGTGTGTCGCGCTGGGGGCCGGGATAGGCGACGGACCAGTCCAGCCCCATCCATTCCTCGATCAGATCGGCGTTCATCGGCCCGACCAGCCCAAGCATCAGATAGACCTTCAGCGCCTCGTAGAGCAGATCGGGGTTGTTGATGTTGCCCTGCATCTGTTCCTCAAGCCGCCACAAAAGGCGCGGCAAAAGCATCCGGTTCAGCGCGGCGCGATAGCCAAGCGCGGCATCGTTGGCGATGACACGGCCCTGGTAGAGACCCCATTGCAGCGCGCCGGGTGTGGCCCCCTGCCCCGGATTCACCGGCAGATCGCGCAGGATGTTGAGCGCGGGCACGACCGAGGGCAGATCGGAATCCTCGATCGGCGAGCCGGGGATCTGGGCGCTGGCGGTGCGGAATTCGGCGATCCGGGTGTCCACTGTCGCAATCAGCGCGCGGTTGCCAAAATAGCTGCGTGTCCAGAGGGCACCCGCCGCGATGGCGACGATCACCGTGGCGGCGATGGCGGCGCGCCGCGTCCAGCGATAGCGGCGTTCGACCCTGTCATCGGCGCTGACCAGCCCGGATTCGGGAAAGATCACCGATGCGAACAGCCGGGTCAGGAAATATGACCGCCCCGCGCCCTGTCCGCTGCCGATGGCCTGCCGGCCGATGCCGAAGGTGCGCGCCATGCCCATCATCAGCCGGTCGATGGGCGTGCCTTCCTGGGTGCCGGAGGTGAAATAGACGCCGCGCAACATCTGGCGGTGTTCGAACCGGTTGTCCTGGAACAGGTCGTTCAGGAACGATTCCGCCACCGGGCGGACCGAGGCAATCTGGGACGGAAACCCGGCGATCAGGGCGCGGCGGGCGGGGTCGGTTTCGGCCTGCATCCGGGCGGGAAGCTGGCGGTTCAGCCGGTCGATCAGGGCGCGGTATTCCTCGCCGAACGCCGCCATGGGGGATGCGCTGCCCTTGGCCGGGGCAAGCGGCAGGGTAAAGCCCCAGACCTGACCGCGATCCTCCTTCCCGAGATTCTCGAACGTCTGGGCGAACCCGGCCAGCAGGTCGGCCTTGGTGAACAGCACATAGACCGGGAACCGCACGCCAAGACGTTCGCGCAATTCATGCAGGCGGCGGCGAATGGCGGCAGCATGGGCAGATTGCGTGTGCTCGTCCTGCATCGACAGGTCCGAGAGCGAAATCGCGACGATGGCGCCATTGATCGGCTGGCGGGCGCGGTGCTTCTTGAGGATCCCGAGAAACCCCTGCCATGCGGCATTGTCAGCCACGGCATCGCTTTCCTGGGTCGTGTAGCGCCCGGCGGTGTCCACCAGCACCGCGTTGTCGGTGAACCACCAGTCGCAGTTGCGGGTGCCCCCGACCCCGCCGACGGCCCCCTTGCCCAGATCGTCCGCCAGGGGAAATTTCAGGCCCGAATTGACGATGGCTGTGGTCTTGCCCGCGCCTGGCGGGCCGATCAGGATGTACCACGGCAGTTCATAAAGCGACCGCCTGCCCAGGTTCGACTTGCGCAGTCTGGCCATGGCGACGCGCAGCTTGTCGCGCATTTCGCCGAGTTCGGATGTCACCGCTTCGGTGTCGTCTTCCGCTTCGGCGGGTTCGACCGATGTGACGATGTCGCGCGCCAGGTCCTTGTCCCGTGTCTGGCGGCGCAGCAGGATGATCAGGATCGCGACCAGTGCGACGATCCAGATCACCCCCAGCCCGACGATGCGCCCGGTGACGGATTGAAATGGCCGCGCCGTGCCGAAACCGAGGAAACTGCCGAGGAACCACAGGCACAGCGACAGGACGACGGACAGCATCAGGGCGATGCCGATGCCCGAGAACAGGGCGCGGAACGCCTTCATTGGGCAACCCCGGACTGGACGCCGGTGCGCACGAGGACGATTTCGATGCGGCGGTTTTCGGCGCGGCCCTCGCGGGTGTCGTTGGACGCGATCGGCTCCAAATCGGCGCGGCCCTCGGATTTCAGGCGCGCGGGGTCGGTGACGCGGCCGGCGATCATCCGCGCCACCGATTCGGCCCGTGCCAGCGACAGCGCGGTGTTCGTCGGATAGCGCGACGTGGGGCTGGGCGCGATGTTGTCGGCGTGGCCCGCGACGATCACCGGGCCGGAGGTGGCGTTCAGCGCATCGGCGACGCGGCCCAGCGTGGCGGCATATTCCGCCTTCACGTCGGGCGAGGCGCTGGCGAACATCCCCGCGCCCTTCATCCGCACGGTGATGGTGTTGGCGTCCTGGAACACCTGCACCAGACCGTCCTCGATCTCGGCCGTCAGGAACCCGGCGACCTGTTTCAATTGCGCCTCTTCGTCCACCGTGGGCGGCGGCGCCACCACGGCCGGTGCGCTGCGGTCCAGCGTGGCGATGCCCGGTGGCGTGACCGCCGAAAGCCGACCGATCACCCGTTCGGTGTCGCGCGACAGCGCATGGGACAGGCCCGCGAACCCGACCCCCAGCAGGGCGGCAGTGGCGGCCACGGCGATCCAGACCGGTTTCCAGGCCGACAGCCGTTTGTGCGGACGATCAATCCCCTGCCAATGGGGCGAGAGATCGTGTTCGACCTCGCC
>JBGTLJ010000374.1:0-1842 GCA_041744175.1 Oceaniglobus sp.
GTGCCCGCCGACGACCTGACCGACCCGGCGCCTGCCACGTCCTTTGCCCACCTCGACGCGACAACGGTTCTGAACCGTGCGATCTCGGAAAAGGGCATCTACCCTGCCGTGGACCCGCTGGACTCCACCTCGCGCCTGCTCGATCCGGGCATCGTGGGCGAAGAGCACTACAAGGTCGCCAACGACGTGCAGCAGATCCTGCAACGCTACAAGTCGCTGCAGGACATCATCGCCATCCTCGGGATGGACGAACTGTCCGAGGACGACAAGATCACCGTGGCGCGCGCGCGCAAGATCGAGCGTTTCCTGTCGCAGCCCTTCGACGTGGCACAGGTGTTCACCGGTTCGCCGGGCGTTCAGGTGGCACTGGAAGACACGATCGCGTCGTTCAAGGCCGTCGTGGCCGGTGAATACGATCACCTGCCGGAAGGTGCCTTCTACATGGTCGGCGGGATCGATCAGGTTGTGGCCAAAGCCGAGAAAATGGCCGCAGACGCGGCGTAAGGAGCGATCATGGCAGATCATCTGCAATTCGATCTCGTCTCGCCCGAGCGCCGGTTGGCCTCGATCGAGGCCTCCGAGGTGCAAATCCCCGGTGCCGACGGCGACATGACGGCGATGGCGGGCCATGCGCCCACCATCACCACCCTGCGTCCCGGTGTGCTGCGCGTCGTTCATGCGAAAGGCACCGACGAATACGTCGTGCTGGCCGGCTTTGCGGAAATCACGGCGACGTCGGTTTCGGTTCTGGCCGAAAGCGCGCTGCCGCGTGGCGAGATGTCCCAGGATGTCTATGACACGATGATGAAAGACGCCCACGCAAAGCTGAAGACGGCGCGCGACAACTTCGAGAACGAGCCGGGTCCGGTCGACGACGCAGCCAAGCTGATTGCAGACATGGTTGCCGTGGGCGGCCACATCGGCCTTGATTCAAAACAGTCCAACTTCGGCTGATCGCTGCTTATTTTGTAACAGTCTCAAAAAGGCCCCGCAGTGCGGGGCCTTTTTTCTTTCCCAAGATCAAATTTCAATCAATTTGGTCAAACCATTTTATGAAGAATTCATTTCAGGGCCTTCCCCATGCGCAAGTTCGGCCACCACAGCATCGGCGTCGATCAGGGCGACCTCGTCCTGTTTTCCGATTTCGAGGACGGCGGTGAAATGTGGACGGGCGAGGGGCCGCGCCTGACCCGGCATCGCGTGCGCTATGCCGAACGCTACGAGGCTGCACCCGTGGTTCAGGTGTCGCTGTCGATGTGGGATATCGCAAGCGGCGCCAACGCGCGGGCGGATGTTACCGCCGAACAAATCGACCGCGACGGGTTCGACATCGTGTTCCGGACATGGGGCGACACCCGTGTGGCACGGGTGCGCGTGGCCTGGATCAGCATCGGCGCCGTATCGAGCGACGATACCTGGGACCTTTAGCGGCTGTAGACGCCTTCGTAGATCGGCTGCAGGGTCTTGTGGTTGAACAGCGACGATACGGAGGTCCCGTTCCATGTGTTCAGGATCGCCTGCGCAAAGATCGGCGCCGTCCTGACGATGCGGATATTGGGGCAGGCGAGGGCTTCGGCCTTGGGCTGGATCGTGTCGGTGATCACGAGGTTCTTCATCACCGACTTGCTGACGCGATCAACCGCGGGGCCGGACAGCACGCCGTGGGTGATGTAGGAATGCACTTCCTTGGCGCCGTTTTCCATCAGGACTTCGGCGGCCTTGCACAGCGTTCCGGCGGTATCGACAAGGTCATCCACGATCAGGCAGACGCGATCCTTGACGTCACCGATCACCGTCATTTCTGCCACTTCACCCGGCTTGCCGCGGCGCTTGTCGACGATG
>JBGTLJ010000375.1:0-4221 GCA_041744175.1 Oceaniglobus sp.
TCGCCGCGTTCCTCGGCGAGCGGCCGCCCCGACAGGCCCCGGCGCTGCACGACGGCAATGCCGATTATCCGCAGATCGCAATGACACGTTTGCCGCCGGACATCGCCACGCGGTTCGGATACGGGGATTTCGGGGCGGTCGTCCCCGCTTCCCTGCCCCTGGTGCGCCATCCGCTTCGTTCGCGGCGCGAGGCCGTGCTGGCCTGCCTCGATGGCGGCCTGCCTTGATTCCGACCTGTCTTGACCCCGGGCGATGACCGTCAGCGGGAAGGATCTTCTCACGTCGCGGCAATGTCCTTTCATATCGCGAAGACAGGAACTGCCTTCGCGATCGGTGATCCTGGGCCGTGAAGCGGGCGATTTCCCATGTCATGTCCGCGCGATCCACTCTAGCCTGCGGGCGGATGTCGCGGGGGGATCATGGCGCAGGAAAAAAGCTGTCTCGTCGAAAGGCTGTCGCATTACATCGACCTTTCGGGCGAGGATCTGAACCATATCGCCCGGCTGGAAAAAGAGGAGAGAAGCTTTCGGCGCGGCGATACCGTGCAGCGACAGGGGGTGCGGGCCGAACACCTGTTCGTCGTCAAGAAGGGCTGGGCCTACAGCTATTCCACCCTGGCCGACGGCCAGCGCCAGATCGTGCGCATCCATCACCCCGGCGACATGCTGGGCTTTCCCGACATCGCGTTCGAACGTGCCTGGCTGAGCGTGCATGCGCTCGAGGATATCGTGCTGTGTCCGTTTCCGAAATCGGCGCTGGACCGCGTGTTTGTCGAATCTCCCCGGCTTACCGCACTGCTGTTCAGTCTCAGCCTGCGCGAACAGGTCAGCCTTCTGGACACGGTCACGGTCATCGGCCAGATGAGCGCGCGGGGCCGGATCGCATATCTGCTGCTGGACCTGCATGCCCGGCTGCGGATCACCAACCGCCATATCACCGACACGTTCCGCCTGCCGCTGAACCAGAGCGAGATCGGCGATGCCCTTGGGCTGACCAATGTCTATATCAGCAAGGTCATGGCCGCATTCGAGTCCGAGGGGCTGATCGCGCGCAGCGCCGGAATGGTCCGGCTGGCAAGGCGCGACGAGCTTGTGGCGATCTGCGAATTCACCGATCGCTACGGGGATCTGGACACGTCGTGGTTTCCGGCCTCGGGCATCTAGGGGGCCGCGCCGTTCGGCGCGACCCCTTGCGGGGCGATGGCAATGCGCGGCACTGCCAACGGTTCTCTGGCGCGGGCATCGTGCCGCTTGCGTGCTATTCCAGCAGGCTGCCGATATCGTCGCCGAGTTCGGTGGCGGCGTCCTGTGCCGAGACCTGGTCGTTGGCGATCGCCGACAGCTTGTCGACGACGACCTGACTGATGCGCACGCCGTTCTGGCCGGGCCATGCGAACCACGGATAGGCACGGTCCATCTGCAGTGCCGATGTTTTCCAGGCCGGATGCGCCTCATAGAAGCCACCCAGAAGGTCGGGCGTCATGGCGCCGTCGTTGACCGGCATGTAGCCGGTGTTTTCCACCACGAACGTCTGACCTTCGGGACCGGTGCCGTAAAGCAGGTATTCGAACGCCGCCGCCCGTCTGGCGGGATCGTCCGTCAGGATCACCGCAGCCATCCCGCCCGATGCGACACCGCCGCCCTCGACCATCGTGGGCATCTGCGCGGTGCCCCAGTCGAACCGGTCGCCGATTTCGGTGTCGAAACTGCGCACCGCGGCGGTCGAGTTGAAATAGAGCCCGAGACCGCCGGCATACATCTGCTGGCGGGCGGCGGCGTTGGGGATCGCCTGCTGGCCGGCCTCATCATGGAACCGTGCCCACAGCTCCAGCGCCGCGCGTCCCCGATCGGTGTCGAAGGCCAGCGTGCCGTCCTTGGCCATGGGCTGCAGGCCCGCGGTCGCCAGCAGGTTCTGCACCATCCAGTCGTCGTCGCCGGGGGCATAGTACATCCCCGAGATATCGTCGCCCAGGGCGTCGATATCGGCGGCCAGCGCGATGGTGTCGTCCCATGTGGCGGGCATGTTGTCGGGATCGCCGCCCGCCTGCCGCACCAGTTCGGCATTGTAGAACATCACCGGCGTGGACGAGGTCCAGGGCAGCCCGTACTGCACGCCGTCGATCTGCGTCAGGGCCAGTGCGGCATCGGAATACCCGAGCGCGGCCATGTCGCGGCCTTTCATCAGGTCGTCCAGCGGCGCCACCATGTCGCGCGCCACAAGTTCGCCCAGAAGGTGGCTGCCCACCAGGAACACATCCGGCGCGCTGCCCGCCATGTCCTGGCGGATCACGGTGACGAGGCCTTCGTCGTAATCGACCGAGGGCGCCTGGATCTCGATCTTGATGCCGGGGCTGGCCTCCATGAACCTCTCGGCCAAACCCTGCTGCCATTCGGCGTGGTGCGGCCAGGCGTGGAACACGTTGATGATGGTGTCCTGTGCGAAGGCCGGGGTGGTCAGAACGACCGCTGCAAGGGCGGGAAGACCGGCGGTGAAGTGTCGTCTTTTCATGGGGTTACTCCATCAATGAAAGATCAGGTGCGCGCGCCGAGGCCAAGGCCGCGGATCAGCGCGCGCTGGAAGAACACGAAGGCGACGACCAGCGGCGCGGTCACGATCACCCCCCCCGCCATCAGCGCGCCGACATTGCCGGTGGATTCCCCGGACGAACGGAACGCGGCAAGCCCGAGGGGCGGCGTCATCATGTCGGTTTCGGTGACGACCACCAGCGGCCAGTAGAGGTCGTTCCAGTGGTTGATGATGCTGATCGTCGCAAACGCGGCCACGGCGGGCCATGCGGCGGGCACCATCAGCCGCCACACGATGGCGAGCTCGGAAAATCCGTCGAGCCGGGCGGCATCCAGAACCTCGTCGGGGTAGTTCACGAAGAACTGCCTAAACAGGAACAATGCGAAGGCCGAGATCACGAACGGCACGATCAGCGCGGTATAGGTGTTGAGCAGCCCCGCGTAGGCGATGGCGACATAGAGCGGGATCGCGGGAACCTGCATCGGGATCATCAGCGCCAGAACCACCGCACCCAACATCACCGGCCGTCCGGCAAAGGGCAGTTTGGCCAGGGCATAACCGGCGGGTGCCGCGACGCTGACCTGTGCGATCAGGATCACGGTGCACACGAACGCGCCGTTGGCCATGTAGCGCAGCAGCGGCACTTCGCTGAGGGCATGGCCGTAATTCGCGCGGGCCGCCGCCAGCGACGGGGCCGGCAGCAGGCTGCCGGCATAGACCGTGCCCTGGGCCGCCAGCGACACCGCGATCATGTAGACGAAGGGCAGCAGCGTGATCGCGCCGAAAACGCCCAGCACCCCCCAGGACAGCGCCCGGGTCATATCCGGGTCCGCCGGTCGAAGACCGCAATGTTCAGGATCGACACCCCCGCCACAACGGCCAGAAAGAAGATCGCGATGGCGCTGGCGAGACCGATGTCGAAATAGCGGAACGCCTCCTGATAGAGGGTGTAGAGCACCATTTCGGTGGCGCCGTTCGGCCCGCCGAGGGTCAGCACGGCGATCGTCTCGAATTCCGATACGGCGCGGATCAGGGTGATGACGGTGACAAACAGCGTCACCGGCGCCAGCGTCGGCCATGTCACCAGCGTGAAACGTTTCCATCCCCGGTCGGCACCGTCGATGGCGGCGGCCTCGTAAAGCTCGCGATCGATCATCGACAGGCCCGCGATGTAGAGCAGGACGTTGTAGCCCACCATCTTCCAGACCCCGATCAGGGCCAGCGTGCCGAGCGCAAGATCGGGGTCGGACAGGAACCGCCGCTTGTCGAACCCGAAGGCGTCCAGCGCTACGTTGACCATCCCGAACGAGGGATGCAGCACCACCTCCCACGCCGTGGCCATGGCCACCAGCGTGGCGGTGACGGGCAGGAAGAAGACGGTGCGCAGCAGGCCCCGTCCGCGGGTGCGCGCCTCGATCGACACCGCCAGCCAGAGCGCGGCGAAGATCGACACCGGCGTGACGACCAGCACGTAAAGGCCGGTATTGCCGAGCGACTGGAGGAATCGCGCATCGGCGAACATCCGGGCGTAGTTGTCGAACCCGATCCAGCGGAAATCCGACATCCCGAACCGGTAGTCGGTGAACGACAGCACCGCGACGCCCGAGGACGGGATGAACAGCAGCGCCGCGAGCAGGACCGCCGCAGGGGCCGCAAGCATGGCCCCGGCCCGCCGGCGGCTGCGGGTCTCTTTGC
>JBGTLJ010000376.1:0-4235 GCA_041744175.1 Oceaniglobus sp.
GTCCCGCCGTCAAGCACCAGTTCGCCCGCGACGCCCGGCTTGCCGCCCAGCAAGGTCCGTTCGCAGGTCATCGCGATGCCGCTGAACCGCGCGCCCTGATACCCCGGTGCTTCGGCGATCAGCAACAGGCGGGCGGTCCGGCGCCGCCGAGCCAGGTAGGATTCAAGCTGACGGGTGCGGATTTCCGCGGAACCCGGGTCCGCGTCGATGCCGGGTTCGTGGATCGTATAGGGATTGGCGCATCCCGAAGGAACGGGGGTGTCGCGAAGCAGGTCGATGAAGGCGTCGATCATCTGCGGCGGCTTTCGGTGGGCAGTATGGTGCGTTCTGCCCCGCCCCCGGGATCAGCAGATCGCGGCGGGACGCCGGTTGCCGGGGCCTTCGGAGTGGTCACGGCGTTGCTGCAAGAGGTCGGCTGACCGACCCTTGCACTTCGCCGGGGGCACCGTGCGCCAAAGGTTCGGCGGGTCGACCCCCCGAGCATCAGAGCACGAAGACGCGCGACGGGTGGAGTTCGCCCGCCCGGTAGGTGCCCACCGCAACGGCTTGACCCCGGTACGACGCCCACGCCTCATCGCCGAACCCAGCATCGGACGCGATCACCGCGCCGGGATTGCCGTTGCGAAGTCTTGCGGCACCTTCGGCGGTGCAGCGCACCTCCGGAAGATCCCCCAGCCCCTGTTCGAGCGGCCGCAGCCAAGCGTCCAGCGCCGGAGTCCGCGCAAGCTGGTCGAGAAGTTCCAGCGAGAGGCCGTCATCGGCCTCGAACGGGCCGGACCAGACCCGGCGCAGGGACAGTACATGGGCGTGACACCCAAGGGCGGTCCCGAGATCGCGCGCGATGGAGCGAACATAGCCGCCCTTGCCGCAGATCATCTCAAGCTCTGCGTGGTCGGGATCGGGGCGTGAGACCAGATTCAGTTCATCGACGAACAGGGGGCGGGCGTGTATTTCCATCGTCTCGCCGTCGCGGGCCCGCTTGTAGGCGCGTTCGCCGTCGATCCTGACGGCGGAAAACTGCGGCGGAACCTGCATGATGTCGCCGGTGAGAGGCAGCAGCGCCTGCGCGATCTGTCCGTCGGTCGGGCGCAGGTCCGACGTCGCAATCACCTCGCCCCCGGCATCGTCGGTGGTGGTGGCCCGGCCCAACCGCAAGGTAAAGCGATAGGCCTTCATCGCGTCGGTGATGTAGGGAACGGTTTTCGTCGCCTCGCCCAGCGCGACAGCCAGTACGCCTGTGGCGTCGGGATCCAGCGTGCCGGCATGGCCTGCCTTCTTCGCCTCGAACGCCCAGCGCACCTTGTTGACCACGGCGGTGGAGGTCAGCCCGGCCGGCTTGTCGATCACCACCCAGCCTGAGATGTCGCGTCCCTTGCGTCGGCCCATGGGCGACTCCTTTGGTTGACGGCGCGAGGCGCGCCGGGCAGCGAACTCGGTCCCGGTGGCACGGGAATTTCGCGTCTGGCGGAACCGGGAAAATGTTTCAACTACGACCCCCGGGTCGTCGCGCGCGGATCTTCAGGTCAGTTCCCCGGCTGCACCGTGCCCAGTACCGGACCCATGGGAAAGCCCAGATCGGAACGACCCAGTTGCGGCGCATAGAGCCGCGAGACGTTGCCGTCGAGATAGAGAGCGTTGGGTGTGTCCAGAATGTCGCGGAAAAGCCGGGCGAAATGGTGGAAGTTCACCGGAATGTCGGAGATGGCGATCACCACTTCGGTGCCGTCCGCCGAAACGCCGACCCCGTTGCGGATATAGCGCGAGGTTCCGTCAGGAATGAAGCGGGGGTGCAGATCGCCGTCGATCACCAGCATCGGGCCGGATTGGGTGGCGAAGGTGCAGTCCTTCGGGGTCTGCGCGAAGGCGCGGCTTTCGATCACGTTTGCGGTATCGCCCGCGATGCAGAACACGCCGTTGGGCAGTAGCCCGAAATTGCCCGGGCCTTCGGATGTGATGACACGCATCTTTTCGTTGCCGTCCTCAATGTAGAGACCCACGGGCCTGCGGTCGGCGTGGTACATCCCGGCGTTCATCGCCACGCCCAGGCTTTTCCCCTCTGATTCGAGGGTGCGGTCAATGTTGCGGAAGGTGCCAAGCAGCGCACCATCGTCGTCGTTGAGCCACAGGCGCATGGGATCGGTGGCCAGCGTGATGCGGCAATAGGTAAAGGGCGCATTGTCGAAACTGACGTTTTCGCATGCAGGCTCTGCGTTCACCGGCATGGCCGGCAGGGCAAACAGCGCGACAAGGCGGATCAGGCGCCACATCATCCGTCTTCCGGCAGGTCCGGCGCGTCGAGATCGCGGCGCACCTCATCCCGGTTCAGCAGGGCGCGTGTATGATCCATCCGGTCGAACGTGTCGTCGATCAGGAACCGCAACTCCGGCGAGTGCTTCAGCGTCATTTCGCAGTTCAGCGCGCGGCGGATCTCATAGTGGTTGCGGGCAAGGGACTGAATCGCCTCCGCTTTGTCCTTGCCGCCGAGGGGCAACACGAACACCGTCGCGACCTTCAGGTCGGGCGAAATCCGAACCTCGCTGACCGTGATCGACATGCGGTTGAGATCGGGGTCGTGGATCGCCCCCTGGGCAAGCAGATCCGACAGCGCGCGGCGAATGGCTTCGCCGACGCGAAGCTGGCGCTGCGAGGGACCCGTGCCGCTGGAAAACCGGTTCTTAGCCATCCATCTGATCTACGGTGTGACGGCGCGCCTTGCAACACTGGGATCATGCCAGTTAGAGACCGGGTCAGACCAGGGAGGGACGATGGCGGACAGCATCGGGATAGCGATCACAGGCGTGTCGGGCCGGATGGGCCGGATGCTGGCCGATATGGTTGCCGGGACGGAGGGAATGCACGTTTCCGCCGCGCTGGAACGGCAGGGCCATGGCTGGATCGGGCAGGATCTGGGCGTGGCGCTGGGCGGTGGCGCGCTGGGTCTGGTGGTGTCGGATGATGCGGGCGCGGCGTTCGGGAATGTGCAGGCGGTGGTGGATTTCACCACCCCTGCGGCGACGGTGGGATTTGCGGCGGCTGCCGCGCGGGCCGGGGTGGCGCATGTGATCGGCACCACGGGGCTCAGCGACGCGGATATCCGCCAGATCGATGCCGCGTCAGAGCAGACGGTCGTGGTGCGGGCGGGCAACATGAGCCTTGGTGTCAACCTTCTGAGCGTGCTCGTTCGACAGGTGGCGGCGGCGCTGGACGATTCCTATGACATAGAGGTGATCGAGGCGCACCATCGCCACAAGGTCGACGCACCCTCTGGAACCGCCCTGATGCTGGGGCAGGCGGCGGCGGAGGGGCGCGGCGTCGTGCTGGGCGACGTGGAGGATAGGGGCCGCGACGGCATCTCCGGGGCGCGCAAACGGGGCGCGATCGGATTCAGCGCGATCAGGGGCGGCGACATCGTCGGCGAGCATGACGTGATGTTCGCCGCCGAGGGCGAACAGATCGTGCTGCGGCACCGCGCCACCGACCGGTCGCTGTTCGCTCGCGGTGCGCTTAAGGCGGCGATCTGGGCGCAGGGACGGCCTGCGAGGCATTACGATATGATGGACGTGCTGGGGCTGAAGTGATCCGGACATCCCCGGCCGCCGTATTTAGCACATATCAAACAGGGTATTCTTCATGCGTCTGCTGCTGTCCACCATGATCGTTGCCGGGGTGCTGTGTCTTGGCACCGTCGTGCCGAGTCAAGCTCAGGTCTGGCAGGCGGTGCAAAGCAAATCCGACTTTGTGTCGGTCGTGACGGGGCGACAGCTGACCCGGCTCGGGATCCGGCTCGATGTTACGCCGGGCGGGCAGATCACCGGGCGCGCTTTTGGAATGGACATCACCGGAAGCTGGGACTGGTCCGGACAGTTTTTTTGCCGCACCATGAGCTATGGCAACACGACGCTGGCGAACAACTGTCAGCAGGTTCTGGTTCAGGGCGACACGATCCGTTTCATCGCCGACGAAGGTGCCGGGGACCGGGCGGATCTGACGCTGCGCTGACATCGGGGCGCAGTCCGGCGCCGGGATGTCGTCCGCCCGGCGGATTTTGCGGATCGCTCGCACAGCGGCCAGCCTGATCCTCCATTCAGAAATCGATCGCGATCCCCTTTCTTTCCCAATCGCCGTATCGGACGGGTTCGGGCCCGTCGCGTCCGCCCAGTTCGACCGGCAATTTGGCGGCCCTGGTGGCGGCGCGACGTTCCTCTGCCTCTGCCAGGGCGCGCCGGGCGGCGGCG
>JBGTLJ010000377.1:0-17133 GCA_041744175.1 Oceaniglobus sp.
GGCGGGACGGCCGCAGGCGCCGCCGCCCCTGCCCGAGGCGCGCCGATTCCGTTTCCTTTCCGCGCGCCCCTGCGCTAAGGCTTTGGTCGCGCGGATGGCTGGATGGCCGCGTGTGCCGCAAGGGACGCGAGGAAAGTCCGGACTCCATGAAGCAACGGTGCCGGGTAACGCCCGGGCGGGGACCGGCAGGACCGGCGGGGAAGCCCGCCGCAATCCGGCCGGGAACCCGACGGAAAGCGCCACAGAGAACAGACTGCCTGCACATGTGCGGGCGAGGGTGAAACGGTGCGGTAAGAGCGCACCGCGGGTCTGGCAACAGAACCGGCACGGCAAGCCCCACCGGGAGCAATGCCGAATAGGGATTCCACGGGGCACGCCCCAGGGCCGCTTCAGCCCCGGAATCCGGGTTGGCAGCTTGACCCTGCGGGCAATCGCAGGGCCAGAGGAATGGTCATCCATCTGCGCCGGGCAACCGGGGCGGGGGACAGAATCCGGCTTACAGGCCGTCCGCGCATCCAGCCTGTCGCCCTTTGCCGCACCACGGGGGCGGCAGCCCGGTGGGGCTTTGCCCGGACCCTTGTTCTGACCTCAATCGACCCCATTCGAAGTGATGCAGTGTCTTAGCCAAAACCCGCCCCGTCGGAACGGGACAGCGCCATCGGGCTGATAAATTTCCGCCCGCAATCCGGTCCGGCATCCCGACGAAGCGACCCTCCGCAGCCCCGGCTAATCCGGCTCCGGCTCAGTGCAGCCGGGCGCGCACCTCATAGCCCACCACGGTGGTCTCGCCGAGGGCACGCAGCGCCTCAAGCCGGTGATACCCCTCGATCAGCACATAGCCGTCCTTGTCCGATCGCACCGAAATTGGCGTCGTCTGGCCATTTTCCAGAATATCCTCCGCCATCGCCGTCACCTTCCCGGCATCCAGCGTTTTCTTGCGCTTGCCCGGAACGTGAATATCGGCGATGCGAAGGGTGTGTTTGACCGGCATGGTTCGAACCTGCACCGGCTGCGCGTCCATTGCCAGCGTTTTCGGGCGAATCCCGGTTGACAGCACCCTGCGCTGGGGTAAAAGCCGGGGTTCAGGAATTCCACGGGCCGCGCCCCGCGCGCGATCCATGTCGAGGAGCAGAGACCAATGGCCAAACCGACCACCATCAAGATCCGTCTCAACTCGACGGCGGACACCGGCCACTTCTATGTGACCAAGAAAAACGCGCGGACCATGACCGAAAAGATGGTCGTGAACAAATACGACCCGGTCGCGCGCAAGCATGTCGCGTACAAGGAAGGCAAGATCAAGTAGGCCTTTCCATCGTACGATCCGCAAAAGCGCCGCGCCGGGTCACCCCTGCGCGGCGTTTCGGTGTCTGACCCCTTCGATCCGGGACCCCGCAGTCCCGGCCTGGCGCGCAAGGCCACCAGAAGGACCGCCGCAATGGCCGGACAGACCCTGACGATCCGCACCGCCACGTCCCGCGATCTCGCGGCGGTGGATGCCCTGCTGGGCGCCGCCTATCCCACTCTTCTCAAGGCTGACTACCCCGCATCTGTCATGGTGACGGCAGTGCCGCTGATTGCGCGCGCGCAGCCCCGGCTGCTGGCATCGGGCAGCTATTATCTGGTCTGCGATGATACGGGATCCGTGCTGGGCGCGGGGGGGTGGAGTTGGACTGCACCCCAAGGCGGGCTCGGCCCCGCCGACATGGGTCATGTGCGACACGTCGTGACCGATCACAGGCGCACGCGGCAGGGGATCGGGCGTCAGTTGATGACGCATATCCACCAGCGGGCCGGTGCGGCGGGTGTCGGGCGGCTCGATTGCCTGTCGACCCTGACGGCGGCGGCGTTCTATGGCGCGATGGGATTTGCGACCATCAGTCAGGTGAACATCCGGCTTGCCCCGGGCATCATGTTTCCCGCCGTGCGGATGCAGCGGGCGCTGACGCCCGTGCGCGATGGGACGGGGTGATCGCTGCGCCGACGGCGCACACGAAAACACCCGGCGGGGGTCCGCCGGGTGTTTGGGTCGTCTCGGTGCGAAAGGCTTATTCGCGGTTGCCGAAGATCGACAGCAGCATCGTGAACATGTTGATAAAGTTCAGATACAGGCTCAACGCGCCCATGATCGCCGACTTGCCCAGCCATTCGCGGTCCATGGACTGCGCGTGGGCGATATAGTCGGTCTTGATGCGCTGGGTGTCATAGGCGGTCAGACCCGCGAAGATCAGCACGCCGAGAACAGAGATCGCGAACATGATCGCCGGCGAGCCGAGGAAGATGTTGACGATCGAGGCCACGATCAGACCGATCACGCCCATGATCAGGAACGATCCCCATCCGGAAATATCCTTCTGCGTGGTATATCCCCACAGTGACAGGCCCGCGAACGCGATCGACGTCACCAGAAACACCTGCGCGATCGAGATGCCGGTGTAGACCGCGAAGATATAGCTGATCGACAGTCCCATCAGGGCGGAAAAGCCGTAAAAGAACAGCTGCGCACCGGCGGCCGACATCTTGTTGATCAGCGCGCCGAAGGCGAACACCATGATCAGCGGCGAGAACATCACCAGCCATTTCAGCGGCGTGCCGAAAACGGCGGCGACCATCTGCTCGTTCGTGCCGACGGCCCATGCGACGCCTGCCGTCAACAAAAGCCCCACGGACATCGTGCCGTAGACCTTGTTCATGTGGGCCTTGAGCCCGGTGTCGATCTCGGCCGAGCGGGCACCAGCCCCGGCGCGGATCGTCTGATATTCAGCCATGGATCGCCTCCTGAAGATACGTTTGTCAGGCGACGTCACGTTGCCGTCGTCACCCCTGCGACTGCATATTGGCAGACGCGGCGGCTAATTCAAGAACGGCGATGTCGCATCCGGACCATTTTTGCCGGGGATGTTCTGAAAATCTGTGATTATCATAAGCGAGGAGCTAACGGCGCCAGTTTTCCGGCACATCCCAGGCCATGCGGCGCGATTCCGAAACCGCCTCGCTCCTGCTCAGCCCGATGTCTGCCAGCATCGCATCGTCCAGATCGCCAAGCTGACGTCTCTGGCGGTGCAGGGCCAGCATTTCGAAAACGGCGGTCCACAGGCCGCGGCGGTGGGCGCTGGCGATTGCGGTGCCCTCGGTGGCGCGAATGTGCATGGTCATGGTGTGATCCTTTCGTCTCTGTGACGCATTTCCGGCGCCATATCATTTCTGTTGATGTATATGGCAGCCTGTGTTCAATAGATGAAACGAATGTTTATGACATGACGCATCAAGGATCGTGATATGCCTCGCAACCTCGACCTGACCGCCCTGCGCTCTTTCGTGGCCGTCGCCGAAACCGGTGGCGTCACCCGCGCCAGCGGGTTTCTCAACCTCACCCAATCGGCCGTTTCGATGCAGCTGAAGCGACTGGAAGAATCCATGGGGCTGAACCTGATCGACCGCTCGGCGCGCACCGTGTCGCTGACGTCCGCGGGCGAACAGCTTTTGTCCTATGCCCGGCGGATGCTTGACCTCAACGACGAGGTGATGGCGCGGATGACCGCCAAGTCGTTCGAGGGCGAAATCGTCGTCGGCCTGCCCCATGACATCGTGCATCCCGCCATGCCCGCCGTGCTGCAAAGGTTTGCCGCCGATTTTCCCCGGGTCCGGGTGCATCTGAAATCGTCCGACACGCGGCGGCTGAAACAGATGTTCGCGCGCGGCGAATGCGATGTGATCCTGACAACCGAGGATGGGCTTGAAAAGGGCGGCGAGACGTTGATCGAACTGCCGCTGGTCTGGTTCGGCGCCCCGGGCGGGGGGGCCTGGCGCGAACGCCCGCTCCGCCTCGCGTTCTGTTCCAACTGCATCTTCCGCTCGGGCGCGCAGCGGGCGCTGGACGATGCCGGCATCGCCTGGGAGATGAGCGTCGAATCGGATTCCGATCCGGCGGTCGAGGCGACGGTCAGCGCCGATCTGGCCGTCACCGCGATGATCGAGGGCACGGCGAACGCGCATATGGAGCAGATTGCCCACGCCGGGGCGTTGCCCGAACTCAAGCGGCAGAAAATTAACATGTATCTGGGCGAACTTGCCCAGGGTGAGGTGTCCATGGGCATGGCCGACCTGCTGCGCAAGCATTTCCGCCTGATCCGCTCTCCCGAAGGGCGGCGCACGCCCCTTGTCGCGACCGCTGCCTAGCAGTCTGGTCCCGTGGTCTTGCGGGGCGAACCATGGCGTCGTGACGTTGCGCGCGCCCTCCTGCACTCTTCCTGCGGGCTTCTTACAGGATTGCGCAGCCCTTGTTTCCCCGCCTCGCGCCGTCCCTGGGGCCGCGTCAGGCCGCGCTGCCGCCGACCGTCAGACCGCCGATCATCAGGCTCGGCTGGCCAACCCCCACGGGCACCCACTGGCCCGCCTTGCCGCAATTGCCGATGCCGGGATCCAGGGCCATGTCGTTGCCGATGGCCCTGATCCGGCGCATCGCCGTCGCCCCGTCGCCGATCAGCGTCGCGCCCTTGATCGGCGCGCCGACCACGCCGTTCCGCACGCGGTAGGCTTCGGTGCAGGAAAACACGAATTTGCCGTTGGTGATGTCGACCTGCCCGCCGCCAAATCCCACGGCATAGATACCGTCCTTCAGATCGGCCAGGATATCGCCCGGCGCGGCGTCGCCCGACAGCATGTATGTATTTGTCATCCGTGGCATGGGAGTGTGCGCATGGCTCTGGCGTCGGCCGTTCCCCGTGGCGGGCACCCCCATCAGGCGGGCATTCTGGCGGTCCTGCATGAAACCGACCAGCACCCCGTCTTCGATCAGGACGTTCTTGCCCGAAGGCGTGCCTTCGTCATCGACAGAGATCGATCCGCGCCGGTCGGGGATCGTGCCGTCGTCCAGCACCGTGACACCCTTCGCGGCGATCCGCTGCCCCATCAGCCCGGCAAATGCGCTGGTCTTCTTGCGGTTGAAATCCCCCTCCAGCCCGTGACCCACCGCCTCGTGGAGCAGGATGCCGGGCCACCCGGGGCCCAGAACCACGTCCATGATTCCGGCAGGCGCGGGTTCCGCGCGCAGGTTGACCAGCGCGATGCGCAGCGCCTCGCGGGTCACGCTCTCCCATCGGTCGCGGCTGATCAGGTCCGTCAGGCCCGTCCGTCCGCCACCACCCGTCCCGCCGGATTCGCGGCGGCCGTCCTGTTCGACGATCACCGAAACGTTCAACCGGCTCATCGGTCGCACGTCACGCACCGAATGACCTTCGGGGCGCAGGATCTCGACCTCCTGGATCGAGGCGGCAAGTGTCGCGCTGACCTGGACCACTCGCGGATCCAGCGCCCGGGCAAAGGCATCGATTTCGCGCAACGTGTCCAGTTTTACGGAAAAGACCGCGTCGCTCATGGGATCGTCGTCAGTGTAGAGCCTGACATTGGTTGAGCGTGGGGCATCCGCCATGGTGCCGCCGCCATCGCCGACGGCCAGTCGCGCGGTTTCGGCGGCGCGCCGCAGCGCCTGTTCGGAGATTTCGCTGGAATGGGCATAGCCCGCGGTTTCGCCCCGCACGGCCCGCAGACCGAAGCCTTCGGAAGCGTTGTAGCTGGCGTTGCGGACGTTGCCGTCGTCAAAGGTGATCACCTCTGACCGGCTGCGTTCCAGAAAGAGCTCGCCGTCGTCGGCACCGGACACGGCACCCTTGAGGATGTCCAAAGCGGTTTCCGGATCCAGCAATGTTTCAAACGGGCGAAATGGCGTCTCGGACATGAAATCTCCTGTCGCAGCGGGGTTCAGGACAGCCGGCGGCGGCTGAATGCCGCAATGGTTTGGCTTGTCCCCTGGGGCCTAATATGGTTTCAGAACCATAGAACACAACGGCAGACTGCCCAGACGGGCGGCTGGCCGACGCGGCGGACGGCATCGCCAACAGCAAGAGCAGGAACCGGATATGCGCTTTTACACCAAAGCAGCGGGCCTCGTGGCCGGAATGTTCGCCACCACCGCGGCCCACGCCCAGGACGACGGCCTCGGTGGGCTCGAAATTCTCGGCGCGCCGACACCCGGCGGGATCGACTTTCAGATCGCCGCCACCGAACTGGCGCGCGACATCCACTGGCTTGACGGGATGCTGCTGGTGATCATCACCGTCATCACGCTGTTCGTCGTGGCGCTGCTGGCGATCGTCGCCATCCGCCATAACCGTCGCGCCAATCCCGAACCTGCGCGGTTCACCCACAACACCCCGATCGAAATCGCGTGGACGGTGGTGCCCATCGTCATCCTGATCTTCATCGGCGCGTTTTCGCTCCCCGTCCTGTTCAAGCAACAGGAAATCCCCGAAGCCGACGTCACCATCAAGGCGACAGGATACCAGTGGTACTGGTCCTATGAATACCCGGACAGCGAATTCGTCTTCGACAGCTTCATGCTGCAGCGCGACGAGCTTGAGGATTACGGCTATTCCCAGGACGAATACCGGCTGGCGACCAACACCGCCATGGTGGTGCCGGTGAACAAGACCGTGGTGGTACAGGTGACGGGCGGCGACGTGATCCATTCGTGGACGATCCCGGCCTTCGGTGTGAAACAGGACGGGATTCCCGGCCGTCTGGCCGAACTGTGGTTCAGCGCGGAAAAGGAAGGCATCTATTTCGGCCAGTGCTCGGAGCTTTGCGGCAAGGATCACGCCTACATGCCGATCACCGTCAAGGTCGTGAGCCAGGAGGCATACGACGCCTGGCTCGACCGCGCGGTCGAGGAGTATGCGGGCAAGCCACGCGAGGATGCGGGCACGCGCGTCGCGCTTGCCGATTGATCCGCCCGACCAATGACACCCCAGCGATGGAGCTGTTGAATGAGTGACGTCATGGCCGCCGAACACGAATACGAAGCGCAGTTTGGCGATTATTTCGCCCTCCTGAAACCGCGTGTGATGACGCTTGTGGTGTTCACTGCCTTTGTCGGCCTCGTTGTGGCACCTGTGCAGGTCCACCCGATGATCGGCTTTTGCGCGATCCTGTTCATTGCCGTCGGGGCCGGTGCATCGGGCGCTCTGAACATGTGGTGGGACGCCGACATCGACGCGGTGATGAAACGCACGGCGCGGCGTCCGATCCCCGCCGGAAAGGTCACCGGACAAGAGGCGCTGGGCATCGGCCTGGCGTTGTCGGGGTTTTCGGTCGTGATGCTGGGGCTGGCGGCCAATCTGGCATCGGCGGCCCTGCTGGCGTTCACGATCTTTTTCTATGCCGTCATCTATTCCATGTGGCTCAAGCGGGCGACGCCGCAGAACATCGTCATCGGCGGTGCCGCAGGCGCGTTCCCTCCGATGATCGGATGGGTGGCCGCCACGGGATCGGTATCGCTTGAGGCGGTGCTGATGTTCGGGCTTATCTTCATGTGGACGCCGCCGCATTTCTGGGCGCTGGCGCTGTTCCTAAAAAAGGATTACGACACTGCCGGTGTGCCGATGCTGACGGTGACCCACGGACGCCGCGTCACCCGGGCCCATATCATGGCCTATACCGCATTGCTCGCGCCGATGGCGATCTGGCTCGGATTTACCCAGATCGGCGGGCCCGTCTATCTGACGGTCGCGGTGCTGGCGAACGCATGGTTCGTCGCGGGCGCCTGTCGGATCTGGCGCCGCGACGAAGCGGCGGCAGAGGCCGACGGGTACCGCAGCGAGAAGGCGTTCTTCCAGTTTTCGCTGTTGTATCTTTTCCTGCATTTTCTGGCTCTGCTGGGCGATGCGGGTCTGCGCGCTTCGGGGGTGATGTGATGGCCATCAGGGCAGAGCATGAAATCCACAGGCGGCGCCTGTCGCGCAACGTCGGCGTCGGGCTGATGCTGTTCAGCTTCATCTTAGTCGTGTTCGGCCTGACGGTGGTGAAGGTAAAGCAGTTGGGGGCGATCCAGGCGTTCGACCACGTCGCGCGCCCCGAACTGGTGCCTCCCGTGGACAAGAATTGATGAATGGCACCCATAAGACACTGGCCCAGACGGTGTGCGTCGTGGTGGTCATGGGCACGCTGGCCTGGGCATCCGTGCCGTTCTATGACTGGTTCTGCCGGGTGACCGGGTATGGCGGTGCGACCGTGACGGGCCTTGGTGCCGATGCGGTCCTGGACCAGACCATCGCGATCAGGTTCGACGCATCGGTCGAACGCGACATGCCGTGGGTATTCAGACCGATGGAGCGGCAGATGGATCTGCGGATCGGCGAGACCGGGCTGGCGTTTTATGAGGCGTACAATCCGACCGACCGGGTGATCGCGGGGTCGGCCAGCTATAATGTCTCCCCCCATGAGGCGGGCGGATTCTTCACCAAGATCGACTGTTTCTGCTTTCAGGAGCAGGTGCTGCAACCGGGCGAACGTGTCCAGATGCCGGTGACGTTTTATGTGGATCCGGAAATCGTGACCGACCGCGACGCGAAGTTTGTCAAACACATCACATTGTCCTACACCTTTTACGAGATTGACCTGCCACAAGATCAGGCGAATCTGAGCCTGCAATAGCACGTACCCGCAAGGGCCGAAGACGAGGGAAGACAATGGCGCACGAAAAGAACCACGACTACCACATTCTGGCCCCGTCGATCTGGCCGCTTCTGGGTGCCGTCAGCGGCTTTGTCATGCTGTTCGGCGCTGTGCTGCTGTTCAAGGACTATGGGCCGTGGATGTTTCTGATCGGCCTCGCCGGCGTTCTCTATGTGATGTACGGCTGGTGGTCGGAGATGGTGGCGGAAAGCATTCAGGGCGATCACACCCCGGTGGTCCGGATCGGCCTGCGCTACGGCTTCATCTTCTTCATCATGTCAGAAGTGATGTTCTTCGCTGCGTGGTTCTGGAGCTTTTTCAAGCACGCGATGTATCCCGGCGGTCCGGAACAGCCCGCCGACTACCAGTCATGGCCCCCGGCGGGGATCGAAACCTTCGATCCCTGGCACCTGCCGCTGATCAATACGCTGATCCTGTTGTGTTCGGGCTGCGCGGCCACTTGGGCCCACCACGCCCTCGTGCATGAGAACAACCGCAAGGACATGGCGACGGGCCTGCTCATTGCTGTCGGTCTCGGCGTGCTGTTCACGGTGTTCCAGGTCTATGAATACAGCCACGCCGCTTTCGGCTTTTCGGGAAATATCTATGGCGCCAACTTCTTCATGGCGACGGGGTTTCACGGCGTCCATGTGGTGATCGGCACGATTTTTCTGTTCGTCTGCTATCTGCGTCTGCGTGCCGGGCACTTCACCCCGGAAAAGCATGTCGGGTTCGAGGCCGCTGCGTGGTACTGGCACTTTGTCGATGTGGTCTGGCTGTTCCTGTTTTCGGCGATCTACATCTGGGGCAGCTGACGGCGGCCCTCGACGGCGCGTCGATACTATCGAAAATTGACCGGGGAAACGGGCGCGGAACAGGTTCCGGCGCTCATTGCCACCGGCAGGGGTGCAGTGATGCGGCGCGGCGTTCCTATTCTCTTCGGCCTCATCGGCTTTGCCATACTCGTCTCTCTGGGCATCTGGCAGGTGCAACGTCTGGCGTGGAAACAGGGCATCCTGACGGAGATCGCGGCGCGCATTGCCGACGCCCCGGTGCCGATCCCGGCCGATCCGACAGAGACGCGTGATCAGTATCTGGCCGTCACCGCCACCGGAACCGTTCAGGCCAGGGATCTGAGGGTGCTCGTCAGCCAGCAGGGGCTGGGCGCCGGCTATCGCATCGTTTCGCCATTCGTGACGAATACGGGCAGCTTTCTGCTGGATCGGGGCATCATGGCCGTCGACAGCGATCTGCCCGCCCCGCCAATGGCCCCCGTGACGGTGAACGGCAATCTGCTGTGGCCGGACGAGATCGACGGTTTCACACCCGATCCCGACCGTGCCGCGAATATCTGGTTTGCCCGCGACATTACGGTCATGGCGGCCGAACTGGGCACCCTCCCCGTGCTGATCGTCCTGCGCGAAAGGGCGTTCGACGACGGCGCGATCCAGCCCGCGCCGGTGGGCGTGACCGGAATTCCGAACGATCACCTCGGATACGCCGTTACGTGGTTTGCCCTGGCCGTCATCTGGGCGGGGATGACAGGCTATTTCGTCTGGCGTATGACACCCGCGAAACCGGGAGTGTAGCCATTGGATTACGTATCGACACGGGGCAGGGCGCCCGTGCTGGGGTTCGAGGATACGATGCTGGCGGGTCTGGCGCGCGACGGCGGGCTTTACGTCCCGCAGGACATGCCGCGGATGGACGCGCAGGACATCGCCGCGCTGGCAGGGCTTCCTTACGAAGAGGTGGCGTTCCGCGTGATGCAGCCGTTCGTGGACCTGCCCGATGCGGTGTTCCGGGACCTCATTGATAGGGCCTACTCCGGCTTCGGCCATCCCGCCCGCGCGCCGCTGGCACAGCTCGACAGCGGGCATTTCCTGCTTGAACTGTTCCACGGGCCGACGCTGGCATTCAAGGACTTCGCCATGCAGCTGATCGGTCAGCTGTTTCAGGAAGCGATGGCGCGCAGGGGCGAAAGGATCACCATCGTCGGTGCGACCTCCGGCGATACCGGCTCTGCCGCGATAGAGGCGTTTCGCGGACTGGACGCGGCGGACGTCTTCATCCTGTTCCCCCACGGGCGGGTCAGCGAAGTCCAGCGCCGCCAGATGACGACTCCGGTCGAGCCGAACGTCCACGCCCTGGCCGTGGATGGCGATTTCGACGATTGCCAAAGTCTGGTGAAGGCGATGTTCAACGATTTCGCATTCCGTGACGGGGTCGGGCTGACGGCGGTCAATTCGATCAACTGGGCGCGCGTTCTGGCGCAGGTGGTCTATTTCTTCACCTCTGCCGTAGCGCTGGGCGCACCGCATCGCCCGGTCAGCTTTGCCGTGCCCACCGGCAATTTCGGCGATATCTTCGCAGGCCATGTGGCGCGGCGCATGGGGTTGCCGATCGAAAGGCTGGTGGTGGCCACCAACCGCAACGACATCCTGCACCGCACGCTGGCGACCGGGCAGCATCGCAAGCAAGGCGTCGCGCCCACCATGAGCCCGTCCATGGATATCCAGGTGTCGTCGAATTTCGAACGCGCGCTGTTCGATGCCTATGGCCGTGACGGCGGGGCGGTGGCGCAACTGATGGACGAACTTCGCGACAACGGCGGCTTTCCCGTGTCGCAGGGGGCATTGCAGGCCCTGCGAGAGGTGTTCGCCTCTGGCCGCGCGTCGGAAGAAGAAACCGCCGCAACCATCCGCGATGTCCATGCAGCGACCGGCCATGTCCTGTGCCCGCATTCCGCGGTCGGGGTAAAGGTGGCGCGCGAACAGCTTGATCCTGCGGTGCCGATGATCACGCTGGCCACCGCCCATGCGGCCAAGTTTCCCGATGCCGTCGAGAAGGCGACGGGGATCCGGCCCCCCCTTCCCATCCGCATGGCCGATCTCTATGAGAGGCCGGAGCGCATGACCCGGGTGCCGGGGACCCTGCGTGACATCCAATCCCTGATCCGCGAGCGTATTGCCAATTGACCGTCCAGATCCACACCCTTGCCAACGGCCTGCGCATCGTGACCGAACACATGCCGGGCCTTAAATCAGCCAGCATCGGGGTATGGGTGACGGCAGGCGGGCGACACGAACGCAGGGAACAGAACGGCATCGCGCATTTTCTGGAACACATGGCGTTCAAGGGAACCAAGCGACGCAGCGCGCTTCAGATCGCAGAGGCACTCGAGGATGTCGGCGGCTATATCAACGCCTATACCAGCCGCGACATGACCGCATATTACGCCCGGGTGCTTGAGGCGGACGTTCCTCTCGCGCTTGACGTGATCGCCGACATCGTCCTGAACCCGGTGTTCGACCCGGCCGAGATCGAGATCGAACGCGGCGTGATCCTGCAGGAGATCGGTCAGGTGCTCGACACGCCCGACGACATCGTGTTTGACTGGCTGCAAGAGGTGGCGTATCCCGACCAGCCGATGGGTCGCACGATCCTGGGCCCGGTCGAGCGGGTCAGCGGGTTTTCGAAGGCGGATCTGTCGGCCTTCGTGCGCGAACGCTACGCGCCGGGCGAAATGATCGTGGCCGCGGCCGGCGGGGTAGATCACGACGCCATCGTGACGGTGGCCGAAAAGCTGTTCGGCCATCTGGAACCGCGGCTATCAAAGCCGGTGTTGCCCGCGAAATTCAGCGGCGGCGAGCGGCGCGAGCTGCGCGAACTGGAACAGGTGCACTTTACTCTTGCGCTCGAAACCGCCGGATACCGCGACCCCGCCTTCTACACCTCGCAGATCTATGCCAGCGCCATCGGCGGCGGCATGTCCTCGCGGCTGTTCCAGGAACTGCGCGAAAAGCGCGGGTTGTGCTATTCGATCTTCGCACAGGCCGGCGCCTATGAGGATACCGGGCTGATTACGGTCTATGCCGGGACAAGCGCCGCGCAGATCGGCGAGCTTGCCGAACTGACGGTCGACGAACTTGCACGCGCCGCCCAGGACATGGGGCCCGGCGAAGTGGCCCGCGCCCGCGCCCAGATGAAGGCCGGTCTTCTCATGGGACTGGAAGGTCCGTCCAGCAGGGCCGAGCGTCTGGCGCGGCTGTTGTCGATCTGGGGCAGGGTGCCCGACCTTGACGAGACGGTGGCGCGGATTGACGAGGTCACCACGGGCGATGTGCGCGATTTTGCCGCGTCGCTGGCCACGGGTGGCCGTGCGGCCATGGCGCTTTACGGGCCGGTGGATCGTGCCCCGGGGCTGGAGGCGCTGACCGCACGGCTCGCGGCCTGATGCTTTTGATGCGGCGACAGGTCCAGTTCGAGACCGAGCGCATGACGTTGCGCGCGCCGCGCCATGGCGATTTCCGATCCTGGGTCAGCCTGCGGCAGTCCAGCGCCGAATTTCTCACCCCTTGGGAACCGACGTGGTCGCGCGATCACCTGACGCGCAAGAGCTTTACCAACAGGGTCTATTGGGCGCAAAGATCCATCGGCAACGGATCCGCCCTGCCGCTGTTCCTGATCCGACGACAGGACTCCGTCCTTCTCGGGGCGATCACGCTGGACAACATCCGCCGCGGTCCGGCCCAGGCCGGGACGCTGGGTTACTGGATAGGCGCCGCTTTTGCGCGGCAAGGCTACATGGCCGAAGCGATCGCCGGGATCGCGAACCATGCCTTTCAGGCCATGGACCTCTCGCGGCTCGAAGCGGCATGCCTCGCGGAAAATTCGGCGTCGCGCGCCGCCCTTGAACGAAGCGGTTTCAAGTACGAAGGAGTCGCCCAGAGTTATCTTCAGATCGACGGACGCTGGCGCAATCATGTCCTCTATGCGAATCTGCGCAGCGATCGTCGGGGGCGGACGACGGCGGGCTGATTGCGTGCGTCATGGCGGGGTCGCTGCTTCTGCCGCATCGGCAAGCGCCCCGAAAATCCCCATGATGTCGGCGGGGGGAACCCGGTCGAGAATGCCACAGTCGATCTCAGCCTCGCTATAGATCCACGATCGCGCGGGATCGTGCAGCATGTCCCATCCGTCGAACAGGCGCTGCGTCACGGTGCGTTCGACCCGCAGCATGATCTCGAGATGCCTGTCATCGCCCCTGATCCGGGACATGGTCTGATCCACCTGCGGCGATGGTCCTTCGAGAAGCTGGAGATAGATATCCCTGCGACAGACCAGAGCGCCGGTCAGCCCGTCACGCCGGTTGTTGTGACGCGCGTTGACCAGCAGGTTGCCAAGCGTCGCCGCATCGAAACCGAAGGGCTGGGAAGAATAGACGATCTGCTTGAGAGTCATGGCTCATCCTATATTCGACACGGCGTTCCGTGCGTCGGCCCGGCCCGTCCTGACTATCGACTGGTGGTCAGTGATCGGCACGACAACCGCACCATCCTACGCGATTCCCCATGGCCTGCATGTAAATTCGCCCGACAGTGAGCGGCTTGTCGCAATTCGACGCAAAAAGAAGCCGCCGCACGATTGTGAAAGGCCCACGCGTCGGAAAAACGTGACCTTGCTGCGCGCGACGCTATCCTTGGCCTAGTCGAAAGGACACACCATGCGCCTGTTGCTCGCTGCCGTTCTATGCCTCCCCGTTGCCGCCCTGGCGCAGGATCGCCGACCCAGCCATTGCATCGCGATCGCCGATGCCGCTCCCGGGATCGAATATTTCCAGAAAGCCAGCTGGACGGAGCCCGTGCCGCAATATCAGGCACGCATCAGCTATATCGACCATTCGATGTTCCTGATCCAGACCATGGGCGGGCTGAACGCGGTGACGGACTATTCCGGATACATCGGCACCGCCGATCTCGTGCCGGACGTCGCCACCATGAACCATGCCCACTCCAGCCACTGGACAGCGATGCCGGATGATCGGATCCCTAATCTGCTCAAGGGCTGGGGCGATGGCCGTGTCCCGGCCGATCACAATCTGGATCTGGACGAGATGCTGGTGCGCAACGTTCCTACCGATATCCGGAACGGCTGGGACAGCCGGGTCGAGAAATACGGCAATTCGATTTTCGTGTTCGAGGTAGAGGGGCTTTGCATCGGGCATCTGGGCCACCTGCATCATGAACCTGACGATGCGCAGTTCGCGGCCCTGGGTCGTCTTGACGTGGTGATGGCGGCGGTCGATGGCGGAATGACGGTCGATCTGCCGACGATGATCCGCACTCTGAAGCGGTTGAAATCATCCGTGGTCATACCGATGCACTGGTTCGGCGCGGCGAACCTTCGGACCTTTCTGGACGGAATGGCCGATGAGTTCGAGATCGAGGATACCGGTGCAAACAGCCTGCTGGTCGGGTTGGCCACCTTGCCGGACCGGCCCACCGTCAAGGTTCTTCGTCCGAAATATCTGACCCCGCCCTAGTTGCGCCCGGTCCGGATCTGACGTTTTCTGCACCCATGCTGAACCCGATGACGGATACACTGGTCGAGGCTCTTGCCGCCGAATTGCCGGACGGCGGGGTGCGTCGGGCCTCTGCGGCGGATCTTGAGGAACCGCGCGGCAAATGGCACGGGACAGCTGGCTGTGTGGCCTTGCCGAAAACCGTGAACGAGGTTGCCGCGATCGTGCGGTTCGCCGCCGCGAACAGGATCGCCGTCGTGCCGTGGGGCGGCGGTACGGGGCTTGTCGGGGGTCAGGTGATGCCCGGCACCCTCGCTCCGATCCTTCTGTCGCTTCAGCGGATGGATGCGATCCGTGCCATCCATCCGGACGAGAATGTGATGGTGGCAGAGGCAGGCGCGATTCTGGCCAACATACAGTCCGCCGCCGAAAGTGCAGGGCGTCTGTTCCCTCTGTCCCTCGCGTCCGAGGGCACTTGCCGCATCGGCGGCAACCTGTCCTCCAATGCCGGCGGTGTGAACGTGCTGCGCTATGGCAACGCGCGCGATCTCTGCCTGGGGGTGGAGGCGGTGCTGCCCGATGGTTCGATCCTTCATGGCGCGCGGCGGCTTCGCAAGGACAACACCGGATACGACATTCGCCATCTGCTGATCGGGGCCGAGGGGACGCTGGGGGTGATCACGGCGGCCAGTCTGCGACTGTTCCCGCAGCCCGCCGAAACCGGGGCCGCGCTCATGGTGGTGCGGGACCCGGCGGCGGCGCTGGCGCTGCTGTCGCTGGCACAGGATGCCTCTGGCGGAATGGTTTCGGCGTTCGAGCTGATGTCCGGTATGGGGCTGAATTTTTTTCAGGAAACCGGATTGCCGGTGCGCCAGCCCTTTGCAGAGATCCCGCCCTGGATGGTTCTGGTCGATCTTGGCATGGCACGGGGTCTGGACCCGGCAAAGACACTTGAGACGATTTTTTCAGCGGCCGCCGATCAGGGGCTCGTCAGCGATGGGGTCATCGCCAGCTCGCTGGCCCAGCGGGCGGAATTCTGGGCGATCCGCGAGACGATCCCCGAGGCCAACAAGCGGATCGGTGCGGTGGTGTCCAACGACATTTCCCTGCCCCTGTCGGCGGTGGCCGGGTTCATCGAGCGTGGGGCACAGGCGATTGCGCGGATCGGAGACTTCAGGATCAATGCCTTCGGGCATCTGGGCGACGGAAACCTGCATTATAACGTCTTTGCGCCGCAGGGCGGTCGGGCGTCCGACCACGGCGACAGTGCCGATGCGATCCGGGCATGCGTCAACGATCTGGTGGCTGACATGGATGGATCGTTCAGCGCAGAACACGGGATCGGGCGGTTGAAAGTGGGCGATCTGGAGCGCTACGGCGACCCGGCAAAGCTGGCCGCGATGCGCACAATCAAGTCAGCGCTGGACCCGCTGGGCATCATGAATCCGGGCGCCGTATTGCGGAGACGGGATGCCTTCGGCGAGAGTATTTGAGCGAAAGAGATGCGGGGCCCCGTTTCTTTTCCGTTCAAATACTCAGCAAATTCTGCGCATTCGGCATCAGGCACCCTCAAAGGTGCAAAGTGCGTGCACGTCCATCCCAAGCTTTTCCAGAACGGCCCGCCCGCCAAGATCCGGCAGATCGACGATGAAAGCGCAGCCGACGATTTCGGCGCCCAGCCGCTCGATCAGCGAGATGCCCGCCGCCGCCGTTCCGCCCGTGGCCAGCAAATCGTCCACCAGCAGCACCTTGTCGCCCGGTTTCAGAGCGTCGTCGTGGATTTCGACGATCGCCTCGCCATACTCCAGCCTGTAATCCTGACTGATGACGGTGCCGGGCAGCTTGCCCTTCTTGCGGACCGGCACAAATCCGGTCCCGAGCTGATGCGCGATGGCCCCGCCAAGGATGAACCCCCGCGCCTCGAGCCCGACGACCATGTCGATATCCCGCCCCGCATAGGGGTGGAGCATCTGATCGACGCAAATCCTGAACCCGCGCGGATCTGCGAACAGCGTGGTCACATCGCGAAACAGGATCCCCTCATGGGGGAAATCCACGATGGTGCGGATATAGTCGCGTACGGTCTTGGCCATGATGCTGCCTTTGGCTGGCGGGGGAGGGGGCGTTCTGCCTTCGCTACCCATCCACGGGAAATGCTAACGCAAGAAAGATCAGCCCAGTACCCGCCCAGCTACTGCGTCAAGTCTGGCGACGACGGTAGGGTCGCGTTTTTCGGGGGCTGTCATTATGGCGTGCTCCAGGGCGCGGTCGCAGCCGTGTTCGCACGGCGCGCGGTCCTCGCCGAGCAGGGCGGGCAT
>JBGTLJ010000378.1:0-2238 GCA_041744175.1 Oceaniglobus sp.
ACGATGCGCCAGCCGGGGAGAAAGCCGACAATGCGGCAGGCGTTGCCGGTGCGGGCAGCCCGGTCATGGCGGGACACGAAGGCTGGCACCGCCCCGTTCCAAGACGAATTAAGCCCCGCCCGTGACGCCGCGCCGTGCAAGACGAAGACCGGCCATGCACCGGGCCGCGCCGGTGGCGGCTGACCGGTCGCAGCGCCGCACAGGGTCGTTCCGTCGTACCGTCGAAACATGCCGCGCTAAAGGCGTTTTGGGCGGCGGTGTCGATCGCGGCGCGCGAATTTTTTCGCACGAGCGTCCATGGGGGCATCATGCGGCGGGGATGGGGCTGGCACCCGGCGGCGCTTGCGCTAAACATGGTCACATGTCCGATCTGCTGACCCGCCGCCGCGCCCGGCTTGGCCCCAACGTTCCGACCTTCTACGACCGCCCGCTGCACCTTGTGCGGGGCGAGGGCGTCTGGCTTTGGGATGCAGAGGGCCGCCGCTATCTCGACTGCTACAACAACGTCCCGCATGTGGGCCATTGCCACCCCCATGTGGTGGACGCCATCGCCCGCCAGGCGACCACACTGAACACCCACACCCGGTATCTGCACAACGGGGTGCTGGACGCGCTGGACCGGATCACCGCCACCCTGTCCCATGGTCTGAGCCAGGGGATCATGGTCTGCACCGGATCAGAGGCGAACGACATCGCGCTGCGCATGGCGCAGGCGGTGACCGGCGCTACCGGGGTGATCGCCACCGACAATACCTATCACGGCAACACCACCGCCACCGCACAGCTGTCGACGCGCCGCCCGCCCATCGGCGGCTATCCGCACCACGTCCGGCTGGTCCCGGCCCCCGAGACGCAGACCGACCCCGTGGTTTTCGCCGCCCACGTGCGCGCGGCGATCGGCGAACTGCGTACCGCGGGGTACGGGTTCTCCGGCATGATGCTGTGCCCGGTCTTTGCCAACGAGGGTTTGCCCGGCATCGCGCCGGGGTTCTTCGACGCAGCGGCCCTAGCGATCCGCGATGCGGGCGGGCTGATCCTGTGCGACGAGGTGCAGCCGGGGTTCGGGCGCTGCGGGCAGTGGTGGGGCCACGACTGGCTGGGGCTGGCCCCCGATGTGGTCACCCTGGGCAAACCCATGGGCAACGGCCACCCGGTCGCCGCGGTGATCGCCACCGAACCGGTGATGGCGGCGTTCCGTACGGCGTTTGGATATTTCAACACGTTCGGCGGCAATCCCGTTTCCGCCGCCGCCGTGAACGCGACGCTGGACGTGATCGAGAATGAACGGCTGATCCCCCATGCCGCCGCCATGGGCCGATACGCGCTGGACCGGATGCGCGGCCTGTCGCATCCGGCGATCAAGGAGATCCACGGCAACGGCCTTTTCTTCGGGGCGGTTCTGGAAACCGATGGCGCGCCTGCCAGCGATCTTGCCGCGCGCATCGTCGAGGACATGAAGGACGACGGCGTGCTGATCGGGCGGATCGGGCGGCACATGAACATCCTCAAGATGCGCCCGCCAATGCCCATCACCGCCGGACAGATCGATCTGGCGGTCGATACGCTGGCCGGGGTGCTGCGCCGCCATGACACCTGACGAGGCGCGGGCGTTCGCTGACAACGGTTTAGGGCACTGGGGCGGCGGACGGGTGCGCCACCTGGTCGCCAACCGCGAGAACGCGGTGTTCGAGGTGACACTGCACGACGGCCGGCGCGCCGCCCTGCGCCTGCACCGGGCGGGATACCAGACCGACGCCGCCATCCGCTCAGAACTGGTCTGGACCGAGGGCCTTGCGCAAGGCGGATTTCCCTGCCCGGTTCCGCTGCGCACGGAAGATGGCGGCCTGTTGGCACGGCCCGCCTTCGGCCCGCGCGCATCACTTGTCACA
The DNA here is from genome assembly GCA_041744175.1 of Oceaniglobus sp. Classification (GTDB taxonomy): domain Bacteria; phylum Pseudomonadota; class Alphaproteobacteria; order Rhodobacterales; family Rhodobacteraceae; genus Oceaniglobus. The sequence goes on from JBGTLJ010000378.1 coordinate 1,890, forward strand.
TGGATCGACGCAGCGCCCATCAGTGAAATGACGAACGGCTCGACCGAAACGCAATGTCGCCTCTATCATGCGCTGGGCAAGCGGATCGCAGACTTGCACCGGCTTTCCGACATGCTGGACCTGCCCGCAGATTTTCAGCGCCATCGCTGGGACATCGACGGGCTGACCGGGGACGCGCCATTGTGGGGGCCGTTCTGGAACAACCCGTCGCTGTCCCCGGACGAAAGCCGGACGCTGCGACGCGCAGGCGCGGCGGTGCGCGATCGGCTGCTGTCGCAGGACTGGGACTGCGGGCTGATCCACGCCGATCTGTTGCAGGAAAACGTTCTGGGCACCGCCGACCACCTGT
>JBGTLJ010000379.1:0-3759 GCA_041744175.1 Oceaniglobus sp.
GCGACCAGGGCCTGGCGGTGATCGTGATTTCGCACAGCCTCGATGACGTCTTCGCGGTTTCGGATCGCATCCAGGTGATGCGCCGCGGCGGCCGCGCGGGCGTGGTCATGACGCGCGACGTCGACGTGAAGACCGTGCTCGGGATGATCGTGGGCGCCGATGCCCCGCCCTCCGCCGAACAGCCACAGGAGGCCTGAGATGACCGCAGCCACGGATGTCGGGACCGCCCTGTCGCGGCGCGAGCGGCTGGAACGCTATCTGACGCTGCTCGGGCCGATGGCGATGATCTGTGCGCTGATCCTGATCATGCTTGTGCTCGAGCCGGGGCGGTATTTCCGGCCCGAGAATTTCAACATCATCCTCAAGGACGCGGCGATCTACATGCCGATGGCGATGGCGATGACCATCGTCATCGTGACGCGGGGGATCGACCTGTCGATCGGGTCGGTCGCGGCGCTCACAGCGATCGTGATGGCTTACATGATCAAGTCCTACGGCTATCCCTGGTGGGTGGCGGTGCCGCTGGCGATCTCGCTGGGCGCCACCTGCGGGCTGGTGAACGGCCTCGTCATCACCAAATTGCGGGTGCCCGACCTGATCGGCACGCTGGCGATGGACCTTGCCTATCGCGGGTTCGCGCTGATCCTTGCCAAGGGAATCGTGCTGTCGCGCTTCCCGGACGAGATCGTCGCCATCGGGCGGGGCGAGATCCCGGGCTTCCTGCCGATCCCGCTGCTGATCGGGCTTGCCTGCATGATCGGCGGGTATGTGGTCTAAACGCGCACCCGGCTCGGCCGCTATGCAACGGCCATAGGGTCGAACCCGGAAGCGGCCGAACTGACCGGCATCCAGGTGAACCGCTACCGGATCTATGTCTACGTGCTGATGGGGGCGATGGCAGGGCTGGCCGGCGTGATGCTGGCGGGCAAGCTGAACTCGGTGCAGGCGACCTCGGCGCCCTTTTTCAACTTGCATGTGATCTCGGCCGTGGTCGTGGGCGGCACGTCGCTGTTCGGCGGGCGCGGCTCGATCGTGGGCTCGCTGGCGGGCGTGCTGCTGCTGTCGATGATGATCAACGCGCTGGTCACGCTGCGGATCGAATTCTTCTGGCAGGCGGTGGCGTCAGGCGCCGTCATCATCGCGTCGGTGGCTTTCTACACCTGGATCCAGCGAAAGGATCGCGACGGACAGGGCGGCCTGGCCGCGACGCTCGGCACGCCCGAGAACCGCCGGCTGGGGCTTTTCATGCTGAAGCTCGCCTGCATCGTCGGCGCCCTGTTCGCACTCGGCTGGCTGCTCGCGGGTGAGACCGAGGCGATCCGATAAGAACGATAACCAAGGGGAGGACGAAATGAGATACCTGTTGACCGGTGCCGCCATCGCGCTGATGGCGGGCGCCGTCGGCGCGCAAACGCTGCCGCTTAATCCTCTACCCGACGTGGACAGCCGCGATTACTGGCTGCCCGAGGAGGTGAACCAGCCCGGCACCGTCGAGATGCTGCAAGACCTCGTGGGCGCGCCGGCGGTCCCGCTGTCCGTGCCGCAGGACGAGCCGATCCAGATCGCGCTGATCTATCCGTCGGCCGACGTGTCGGACTTCTGGGCGCGGGCCTACCTGGCCTTCACCAAGCGGATGGACGAACTGGGGATCGAATACGAGACCACCGAATTCGCCTCGCGCCAGATCGAGCACGAGTTGCAAAGCACCTATGCCGAGCAGGTGCTGCTCGACGGCGACATCTACGACTTCGTGGTGTTCGGTCCGTCCGAACTGGCGACGCAGGCCGACAACATCGCGCGGCTGGCGGCAAGCGACGATTTCACGACCTTCGTGTTCTCGTTCTTCACGCCGCTGCAGTATCTGGAGGCGCAGCCGGCCAACTGGTTCGATTTTTCCTCGACCATCGGCGCGCTGAACGTCTGCGACCATCTGATCGAGAAGCATGGCCAGGGCGTGACCTATGCGCTGCTGCGCGGCATCCCCGGCATCACCGACGACCAGCGTTCCGGCGATTTCGAAGCCTGCGTCGCCGAAAAGGGCGGTTGGACCAAGGCCTATGAGCACTACGGCAACTACACCAGCGAAGGCGGCTACGACGGGACCAACCTGATCCTGCAGGCCTATCCCGAAGTGACGCTGATCCATTACGCCAACACCGCGATGGCGATGGGCGGGGTCGAGGCGCTGAACGGCGCCGACAGGAACGACGCCATCGTCAACACCGGCTGGGGCGGCACCGAACTGGAACTGACCGCGATCCGCGAGGGCCAGCTTGACGCGACGCCGATGCGGATGGGCGCCGCGGCGGCCGAGGCGGTGAAGTTTCACCTCGAGGGGCGCGCGGACGAACTGCCGTTCGTGTTCCTGGGGCGCATCCTCGTCGCGCATGGCGACATGCCGGCCGAGGAACTGGACGCGCTCGAGACCGAGGCGTTCCGGTTCTCGGGCGTTGGCGCGCTCAATCGCTGACAAGCCGTTCCATCTGGCGCCGCCGCCCCGGTCCGGGGGCGGCGGCTGGCCGGAATGAAGGAAGCGACGATCGTGGCTGCGGGAATGCCCTGCGGGACGCGGCCGATCGACCCTCAGGGAACCTGCACGCCCTGGCGGTTCAACACCACGGCGTAGACGCTCGTCGTCGCGGTAATGAAAAGCCGGTGCTTTGCCCGTCCGCCGAAGCAGATGTTTGAGACGAGTTCGGGCACCAGTATCTTGCCCATCAAATGTCCGTCGGGGGCGATGCAATGCACCCCGTCGGCGGCCGACGACCACAGGTTACCGTCGCTGTCCAGCCGGATGCCATCGGCGCAACCGGGGGAGATGGTATGGAAGTGCCGCCCGGCGACGGGCCGCCCGCCCCGCATGTCGTAGACCCGGATGTGTCGCAGATCGTCGCTGAACATGTGGCCGGTGTCGGCGACATAAAGCCGCGTCTCGTCTGGCGAGAATGCCAGCCCGTTCGGGCAGCGCATGTCCGTCACCATCGCCTCGATCCGCCCGCCGGGGTCCACCCGGTAGACGTTGCACGGCAGTTCGGGATCGGCGCGAAAGCCTTCGTAGTCGGTCATGATCCCGTAGTGCGGATCGCTGAACCAGATGCCGCCGTCCAGCGCCACCACCACGTCGTTGGGGCTGTTCAGGCGCTTGCCGTCGAAACGGTCGGCGATCACGGTGATGCTGCCGTCCCATTCCGTGCGCGTCACCCGCCGGGTTCCGTGTTCGCAACTGATCAGCCGCCCCTGAAGGTCGCGGGTATGGCCGTTGGCGAAGTTGGATGGCTGGCGATAGGTCGTTATGCCCGTCTCGGGCGTCCAGCGCAGGATCCGGTCGCTCGGGATGTCGGAAAACAGCAGGCACCCGGCGTCGCCGAACCACACTGGCCCTTCGACCCAGTCGAACCCGGTCGCCAGCCGTTTGACCGGCGCATTGCCGATGACGTAGCGGCCGAAGTCCGGGTCGATCACCTCGTGAAAACTCATGATGCCCCTACCCCGACATTATGGTGCGCGTTGGTCCCCCCGGTTGAACCGGCGGCGATCGGGCCCTGCATCGCCGCGACCCCCGAGGTTCCGGCTTGTCCCCTGCGGCAACGGGCCCTATCTGGAACTGATATCGTTATCATGAAGCGGCCGCGCTGCCTTTGTCGAGAGGAAATGGGCGACACGAGAAACATCGCGTCTCCTCGGGACGATTCGTGGTCGAGCGTCGCATCACGGCGCCGCCCCCGCCGACCGGCCGCCGGCATCGAAACGCGCGGCGGG
>JBGTLJ010000380.1:0-4192 GCA_041744175.1 Oceaniglobus sp.
GCCATGATCACCCGCAAGGTCGGTCCCGCGCTTGCCGCAGGTTGCGCGATGATCGTGCGGCCGCCGTCGCTGACACCGCTGTCGGCGCTGGCCCTCGGGGTGCTGGCGGATCGCGCGGGCCTGCCCAAGGGCATCCTGTCGATCATCCCGTCGTCATCGTCGTCGGCCATCGGCAAGGAGTTCTGCGAGAACCACACCGTGCGCAAACTGACCTTTACCGGCTCGACCGAGGTGGGGCGCATCCTGCTGAGCCAGGCCGCCGATCAGGTGATGAAATGCTCCATGGAGCTGGGCGGCAATGCCCCGTTCATCGTGTTCGACGATGCCGATCTGGACGCCGCAGTCGAGGGCGCGATGCTGTGCAAGTTCCGCAACAATGGCCAGACCTGCGTCTGTGCGAACCGGATCTATGTGCAGGCTGGTGTCTATGACGCATTCGCCGAAAAGCTGGGCGCGGTGCTGGCCGAAAAAAAGGTCGGCGACGGATTGGAAGGTGCCGATTTCGGGCCGCTGATCGACGGCGACGCAGTGAAAAAGGTCCAGGAACACATCAAGGATGCCACATCCAAAGGCGCCAAGGTGATGACCGGCGGCGCACCCCACGATCTGGGCGGCACGTTCTTTCAACCCACCATCCTGACCGGCGTGACACAGGACATGGCCGTGGCGAAAGAGGAAACCTTCGGCCCACTCGCCCCGCTGTTCAAATTCGACGACGTGGATCAGGTGATCGGCATGGCCAACGACACGATCTTCGGCCTCGCCGCCTACTTCTATGCCAAGGACCTCTCCCGCGTCTACAAGGTGGCAGAGGCACTGGAATACGGCATCGTCGGCGTGAACACCGGCATCATCTCTACCGAGGTCGCGCCATTCGGAGGCGTGAAGCAATCCGGCCTGGGCCGCGAAGGCAGCCACCACGGCATGGACGACTACATGGAGATGAAATACGTCTGCCTGTCGGTGTGACAGGATACCATTGATCGCGGGCGCCCCGACGACATGGCAGCTATCAACCGTCGATGCCCGATCCATCTGCCGACACCGGCGGATTGGCATACGGCTTATCGTTCGCTGATGAAAAGTTCATAACTAGCGCGGGAAGACGCGGACCCACCGTTAAACATTGCCCTTATGAAAACGGTGTCGTTGTCAGCGGCGAAAAAGTCGATGTTCCGCGCGCCTCCGTCTTGATTGCAATATGTGTCATCAATCTCTTCCTCGCGCGCGTCGAATAAAATCATGCGGCAGCCGCCAGTCATGCTCCTGATCTTGGCGGTGAGGTCGCTTGCGTCACTGTCGTGCAGATCGATGACATACCAGTCGTCATAGTCCTCACGCGACCCGGCCAGTGTGCCGCTGACGCCGTGACCCAATTGCAGTTGATTTGCCTGTGAAACGCGATCGTTCGGTTCACTTTCCGGCGCATCTGCGGCAGGGGGAAGCAGAACTGCCGCACTTCCCTGCGGGGCAGGCTCTGACTTTTCCACAGTCATGTTTCCGGACGTTGAGGCGGGGCCGGATATGGGCGCTTCCTTCAAACCCGAAACTGTCGACTTGGGCACAACCAGGGGGATAAGTAAAAAAACCGCGCCGATCAGGAATACCAGTGTCCCTGCCGAAGACTAATGAAATTTCAAGCCGAACAGTTCGATGCGCGCCGCATTTTCGTCGACGTTGCGTTTGAATATGAAGAAGAGGCCGGACAGAGTGAAGACCAACCCGATACCCATGAAAAGATACAGGACAGACGGGTCCAGGGATTGCAATGCCATGGGTCACACCGGGCTCGTTGGCAGATAGACTATTCCTATCGCGTCCGCGCAAACTTGGATACTCTAAGTTTGACCAGATTTTTGCGGCACAGGAACCATGCCGGGCCGGTTCAGAACGCCCTGAACGTCAGCGTCGTCAACGTCCGCTCGACCCCCTTGATGGTGCGCAGCTTGTCGTTGATGAAAAGGCCCGTATCGGCATCCCTGGGAATGTACATCTTCAACAGCAGGTCGAATTCACCGCTGGTGGAATAGAGCTCGGAGTGAAGTTCACGCAGCACGATTTCATCGGCCACGCGGTAGGTTTCGCCGGGGGTGCAGCGGATCTGGACAAAGACGCATTCCATCGGACTCTCCTGCTTTGCCCACGTCTACCGCCCCCCGCAGGGGCACGCGATGAAATAATCGGTTGTCGTGCCAGGGATTGACCATTGCTGCGCGTGCAACAGGGATGATGTGGGGGCTGATGCAGCCGGCCCCGGTCCCTGTTCGCCGGACTGCCATACCGACGCGGGCGGGTGCGGCTCACCGGATGGCTTTGCGGGGACGCGGTAAACGCGTCCGCCGACCGCGGCCGCCCGAAAGAAACATCCATTTGGGCAAACGGACATCACGACAGCGCTTCAAGGATCGCGGACTGCCGTGCATCCCGACTCTGACCACCAAACAAAACAAACGTCGTTTGACCCGATTGCGGCGTTGCCGCCTTCCGCGCCATGGTCAGCCCAATGCAGGTGAATAAATTGATGGACCCTGCGGCGCGAGGATTTCAATAACGACGCCGCGGATGCCGTCTGGTTCGGCCCGGCGTTTAAGATAACAGCGCTTGAAGCGGTGACACCGGCGGGATCGCCCGGGGTGCTGGACGATCCTCCGCACCTTGACGTGTCACACCGACCGCCGTCCGGGGGATGAGCCGGCCTTCCCGCGACTGCACGGCAAGGCGACCGTGGTGGATAACAGCAATCTGATCGAAATCGCGGTGATTTCGAACCCCTGCGCGCCAAATTCCGCAGTGCGCCCCCCCGACCATTGTCAAAGGGTTCAGTCGCCCATTGCACGGCAGCCACTGTCTGTGGGATCGGCGATTGCGGGATGCCGTCGCGGCGGCAGGCAGGGCCATCCCGGCAGATCGGTTCGGCTGACGCGGCTACCCGCAAGTCCAAGCAGATGATACCTGCGACAGCCACCTGAGGCAGCCGCGTCAAAGGGGCCATTAAAAGCGAAGAAGGCGCGCCGAAGCGCGCCTTCGACAGTATCGGACTTTGCCGCGACTAGGCGTCGGCGTGTTCGACCACCTTGGAGTCGACTGTCGCGCCCCTGGCGATCTCGATGCGGCGGGGCTTCAACGCCTCTGGCACTTCGCGCACCAGATCGATGTGCAGCATCCCGTCCACATGGGCCGCGCCGGTGACGCGGACATGGGCGGCAAGCTGGAACCGGCGCTCGAACGCACGGGTGGCGATACCGCGGTGCAGATAGGTGCGCGGCGAATCCTCGGCCGCCTTTTTCGCCGACACGATCAGGGCGTTTTCACGCACCTCGACGTTCAGGTCATCGTCGGAAAAACCGGCCGCGGCGATGGAAATGCGCCAGCCGTCATCGGCGGTCTTTTCGATGTTGTATGGCGGATAGGTGTTCGCGCTGCCGGTATCGCTGAGCGCGCGATCCATGAGGTCGGCAATCTGGTCGAATCCGACGGTGGCACGGTAGAGCGGGGCAAGATCGTAGGTTCGCATGGGTCATCCTTCCAAAAGCGATAACGTTGTCTGGATCCTCCCGAACGGGACGGACCGTTGTGCCGGACCCATATGTGGCGTCCGGTGAACCCTAGGTAGGAAGCGATTTCGAGCGGTTCAAGGGGTTTTCTCCGGGCTGGTAGCGATAAGAAACCGGGCGCCCGCAATGCCCGCCGGGCCCATCGGTACGTCTGAGGCGATCACGTCGACACCGCTGCTGAGCGCCGCGCGCAGATCGGCCAGAACCGGAGGCACATCCATGCCATAGGCCACGCGCCGACCATCGACACGGCGCCCGGAAGAAATGATCGAAACGATCCGCGCCCGGCCGCCCGACAGATCGAACACCGGCGCACCGGACGATCCATGGGTGACGTCACACGACAGCATCCCAAGGCGGGGATAGCGTTTGAGAACCGAGCAGTGCCTTTGCCATGAGGCCGACGCGGCGCGATCACCGCCGTAGGACACCACCGACACCGCGCCGTTCACGGCCGGCATCGCGCGCACCTCGAACGGGGTGGCGACGCTGGCCTCAATCGGCTGCGCCAGTTCCAGCAGCGCCAGATCGTGCTTGATGCGGTTGGCTTGCGACGTGCCGGGGGCGGCGAATACTGGATGCACCACCGCGCGGCGGATGTCACGCTCGGCCACTGCCTGGCCCACGCGCAGGCCGGC
>JBGTLJ010000381.1:0-7481 GCA_041744175.1 Oceaniglobus sp.
AAGCTGGCCGAGGTCTTCGGGGTTCAGGGCGGCCCCGGATCCCCCGACACCCGCGCCGCCGGTGCGGGGGAAACACCGGGCGATGCCGGCCCGCCGACGATCGACGATGCCGACGACGACGCCCCGATCCCGCTTGTCGAGAACAAGAAGATCGTGCAGCCCGTCGGCGACCGCTCCAAGGTGGTCATCGAACCGATGCTCAAAGACCAGTGGTTCGTGGACACAGCCAAGATTGTCAAACCCGCCATCGACGCCGTCAACTCGGGCGAGGTCACGATCCTGCCCGAACAGGACCGCAAGGTCTATTTCAACTGGCTCGAAAACATCGAACCCTGGTGCATCTCCCGCCAGCTCTGGTGGGGCCACCAGATCCCGGTGTGGTACGGGCCGAGTATTGTAGAGGCTGATGCAGGTATTGGGTTAGATTTCAGCAATCTTCGGCGCTTCTGTGCTACTGGCGAAGAAGCGGCCGTCGATCTTGCAAAGCAGTACTACAAAATCGATCGCTTCACCATTTTCAAAGACGTTCACACGGCGCGTGAACACATGGATCAGTTCTTTGGCATCCAGGCCCGGCTTGATTCACTGAGCGATACAGATTTACGTGTTCCGCTTTTCCGCGACCCCGACGTCCTCGACACATGGTTCTCCTCCGGCCTCTGGCCCATCGGTACCCTCGGTTGGCCCGAAGAGACCGAGGCACTGAAAAAATACTTCCCCACCTCGGTCCTGATCACCGGGTTCGACATCATCTTCTTCTGGGTCGCCCGGATGATGATGATGCAGTACGCCGTCACGGGCCAGAAACCCTTCGACACCGTCTATGTCCACGCGCTGGTGCGCGACGAGAAGGGCAAGAAGATGTCGAAATCGCTCGGCAACGTCCTCGACCCGCTCGAACTCATCGACGAATACGGCTGCGACGCAGTGCGCTTCACGCTGACCGCCATGGCCTCCATGGGCCGCGATCTGAAACTCAGCACTGCCCGCATCGCCGGCAACCGAAACTTCGGCACCAAGCTGTGGAACGCCTTCCGTTTCGCCGAAATGAACGACGCAGTCGTGCATACGGATGTCATACGCGAGTCATACGCAAAGCATACGGTGAACCGCTGGATCATCGGCGAGACGGCAAAGGTCCGCACAGAGGTGGATTCAGCCCTGGAATCCTACCGCTTCAACGACGCCGCCAACGCGCTCTACGTCTTCGTTTGGGGAAAGGTCTGCGACTGGTACGTCGAACTGTCCAAACCTCTCCTGCTCGACGGCACCGAGGAAGAAAAGGTCGAGACACGCCAGACACTTGCATGGGTCCTGGACCAGTGCCTGATCCTTTTGCACCCGATCATGCCCTTCATCACCGAAGAACTCTGGGCCCAGAACCCGGACCGCGCAAAGATGCTGATCCATGCCGATTGGCCCACCTACGGCGCTGAGATAATTGACGAATCCGCCGATGCGGAAATGAACTGGGTGATCACCCTGGTCGAGGCGATCAGATCCGTGCGCGGCGAAATGAACGTCCCCGCCGCCCTCAGGGTCGATCTTCTCATGCTCGATCTGGACGAACAGGGCGAAAAAGCTTATAGAATCAACGCTCCAATGATCGAAAAGCTCGCCCGCCTCGGCTCGGTCACCCAAGCCGACACCGCCCCTAGGGGCAGCGCCACGATCCCTGTCAAGGGCGCCACATTCGCGCTGCCCCTGGCCGACATCATCGACGTATCGGCCGAAAGATCCCGCCTTTCCAAAGCCTTGCAAAAGGTCGAGAAGGAAGTCGCGGGCCTTCAGGGTCGCCTGAAGAACCCGAAATTCCGCGAAAACGCCGTCCCCGACGTGGTCGAGGAAACAGAGACCCAGGCATCCGTCAAGGCCGAAGAGAAACAGCGTCTGCAATCCGCCCTCACCCGGCTCGAAGAAATCGACTGACGCCCCGTTTCTCTTTCGAAAATAACTCCCGCCGGAGGCATGACCGGCCGCAAGAGGTGCACCCATTGACCGACTGGCTCACCCCCCTCGTCGCCGGCCTGCCCGCAACGGTTCCCTTCGTCGGGCCAGAGGCGCAGGAACGCCAGCGAAACCGGCGCTTTGTCGCCCGCATCGGCGCCAATGAAAACGTCTTCGGCCCCTCGCCAAAGGCGATTGCTGCGATGCGGGACGCGGCGCGCGATGTCTGGATGTACCCGGATCCAGAGAACCACGACCTGCGCCTGGCTCTTGCGGTGCATCACAGGATCGACCCGGCCCATATCCAGATCGGCGAAGGCATCGACACGCTGTTGGGCTATCTCTGCCGCATGACCGTGGCCCCCGGCACCAACGTCGTCACCTCCGATGGCGCCTATCCCACCTTCAACTATCACGTCACAGGCTATGGCGGCACATTGCACAAGGTCCCCTACCGTGACGACTGCGAGGATCTGCAAGCACTTGTGGACAAGGCGAAATCCACCCGCGCCGCCCTGATCTACGTTTCCAACCCCGACAATCCCATGGGCACATGGCACGACGCACCGGCCCTGAAGGGCATGATCGCCTCTCTGCCGGACACCACCTTGCTGGTCCTGGACGAGGCCTATGTCGATACCGCCCCGCCCGGCACCGCGCCGGACGTCGATCCCGACCGGCCCAACGTCATCCGGATGCGTACCTTTTCCAAGGCTTACGGCATGGCCGGCGCGCGGGTCGGCTATGCCCTCGGACCAAGACCCCTGATTGCGGCCTTCGATCGGATCCGCAACCACTTCGGGATGACCCGGATTGCGCAGGCGGGGGCGCTGGCCGCTCTGGCAGACCAAGCCTACATCGCAGAGGTCGTGAGCAGGATTGCCACCAGCCGCGACAGGATTGCGGCAATTGCGCGCGCCAGCGACCTGCATCCCGTTCCCTCGGCCAGCAATTTCGTCACCGTGGATTGCGGCCACGACGGCGATTTCGCGCGCCGCGTTCTGGGCGGCCTGCTGGAGCGGGGCATCTTCGTGCGGATGCCGTTCGTGGCACCGCAGGACCGCTGCATCCGCATCGGCTGCGGACTGCCCGGACATCTCGATCTGCTGGCCGAACACCTGCCGCCCATCCTCGACTCAGCGCGCCGGGGCTGAATTCTGATGACACCCCCGGTCTGTCCGCTAACCTGTCCGCGCAGGAGGGTCGGCATCATGGTCGAGGATTACACGAACGCCTTTCTCGTGTCCGCATTCTGCCTTGTATTCATGGCCCTGTTCGCCATATGGGCGGTGTGGGGCCTGGTTGTCGCGGCGGGAATCGGCTGGGCTGCCGACGCCGCCATCACTCGGCTCGCGCGCGAAGACTGACGCTGCACGACGGGTGCGGCGGCGGACACACCCTCCCTTAGAATGGAACAAGAGATTGAAACGGTTCGCCTGCCCCACCTGCGGCAACGATGTGCATTTCCGGAACGCGGTCTGTGTCGTCTGTTCCACCCCCCTGGCGTTCGATCCCGCAATGCTGGATTTCGTCGCCGCCGCACCCGAGACGCGCTGTGCCAATGCCGACGTTGCCGATTGCAACTGGATCATTGCACCGGGCCAGACGTTCTGCCGCGCCTGTCGGCACAACAACACGGTGCCCGATTTCGATGTGACCGAATACCGCGAACGCTGGGCGGCGATCGAGGCGGCCAAGCGGCAGCTGTTCTATTCCCTCCTGCGATGGGGCCTGCCGATCCCGCTTGAGGAAGACGGCGCCCCAACGCCCCTTTCCTTCGATTTCCTTGCCGATGGCACCACCCCCGAAGGCAAGCCGAAACCGGTGCTGACCGGCCACAACCACGGTCTGATCACCCTTAACATCGCCGAAGGCGACGACGCCATCCGTGAGGCCCGCCGCACCGCAATGGGAGAACCGTACCGCACCCTCGTCGGCCACATGCGTCACGAGATCGCCCATTTCTACTGGGAGATCCTGGTGCAGAACGGCCCCGCGCTGTACCAGTGCCGCGCCATTTTCGGCGATGAAAGCCAGGATTACGGCGACGCGCTGGAGCGTCATTACGACAACGGACCGCGACCGGACTGGGATCAGTCCTTCGTCAGCGCCTACGCCACCTCCCACCCGTGGGAGGATTTCGCCGAAACCTTCGCCCACTGGCTGCACATGATCGACGGTCTGGACACCGCGTGGGCCTATGGAATCACCGCCGCTTCGGCCGCGCCGCGGTTCGATCCCTACAGGGCGCCGGATGCGCAGTCGGTGATCGACGCATGGGTGCCGGTGACCATCGCGATCAACGCCGTCAACCGTTCGCTGGGGCAGCCCGATCTTTATCCGTTCGTTCTGTCCACCCCTGTGTTCGACAAGCTGCAGTTCATCCACGGCCTGATCTCTCCGTTCCGGACCTGAAGTCGGGCAGGCCCGCCATCGGCTGGCCATGGCGGGCAAACTGTGAAACCACGACGGCCACATCGTAATCCGCGGGGGGCCCATGTCGATTCACGCCAGCATCTATCACCTGACCCATTACCAGTATGACCGGCCGGTGACGCTGGGCCCGCAGGTGATCCGTCTGCGCCCCGCCCCCCACAGCCGCACCCGGGTGATTTCCCATTCGCTGAAGGTGTCGCCGCAGCCGCATTTCGTGAATCACCAGCAGGACCCCTACGGCAACTGGCTGGCCCGGTTCGTGTTTCCCGAGCCGGTGCGTGAACTGAAGATCGAGGTGGACGTGACGGCCGACATGTCGGTCTACAATCCGTTCGATTTCTTCGTCGAGGACAGCGCCGAATTCTGGCCGTTCGACTATCCGGAAGACATCCGTCCCGACCTGTCGATCTATCTGGCCCCCGAACCGGCCGGGCCGAAGCTGGCCGCGTTCCTGGCCACGGTGCCCCGCGACAGAACCCACATCAACGACTTCATCGTCGCTCTGAACACCCGGCTGAGCCAGGAAATAGGATATATCGTGCGGATGGAACCGGGCGTGCAGACGCCCGAGGAAACGTTTGAGGTCGGCACCGGAAGCTGCCGCGACACGTCCTGGTTGCTGGTGCAGGCGCTGCGCCACCTGGGCCTGGCCGCCCGGTTCGTGTCCGGCTATCTGGTCCAGCTGAAACCCGATCTGGTTGCGCTGGACGGCCCCGCCGGCACCGACAGGGATTTCACCGACCTGCACGCTTGGGCCGAGGTCTATCTGCCCGGCGCGGGCTGGGTCGGACTCGACCCGACTTCGGGTTTGCTGGCTGGAGAATCCCATATTCCCCTGGCCGCCACCCCGCACTATCGCAACGCCGCCCCCATTTCCGGCGCCGCCAGCTTTGCCGAGGTCGATTTCAACTTCGACATGAAGGTGACGCGCGTCGCCGAACACCCGCGCATCACAAAGCCGTTTTCCGATGCCGCATGGTCCGATCTGAACGCGCTGGGGGCCAAGGTGGACAAGGCCTTGTCAGATGGTGACGTGCGCCTGACCATGGGCGGCGAGCCGACATTCGTGTCGATCGACGATTTCGAGGCGGATGAGTGGAACACTGGCGCCGTCGGCCCCACGAAACGCGAATTCGCCGACAAGCTGATCCGCCGCCTGCGCGACCGCTTCGCGCCCGGCGGATTTCTGCATTACGGGCAGGGCAAATGGTATCCGGGCGAATCGCTGCCGCGCTGGACATTCAGCCTCTACTGGCGCCCGGATGGCAAAGCGGTGTGGAAGAACCCCGATCTGATCGCCGCCGAAGGTGCCGATGCGGGCGCCACGCCCGAACAGGCGCAGACCCTGCTGGCCAGCATGGCGGACACCCTTGGCGTCGCGTCCGAAAACGTCACCCCGGCGTTCGAGGACCCCGCCGAGTGGATCATCAAGGAAGGCAATCTGCCCGAAAACGTGACGCCGGAAAACAGCAGGCTGAAGGACCCCGAGGAACGCCAGCGTATCGCGCGGGTGTTTTCGCGGGGCCTGACGGAACCCTCCGGTTTCGTTCTGCCGGTGCAGAAATGGCAGGCGAAGGCGACTGCCGGGTGGCGCAGCGAAAAATGGTCCCTGCGTCGCGAACACCTGTACCTCGTCCCCGGCGACAGCCCTGTTGGGTATCGCCTGCCACTGGGCACGCTGCCCCATGTGCCCGAATCCGCCTATCCCCACGTGATCCCGCAGGATCCGTTCGATGCCCGCCCCCCGCTGCCCGGGTTCAACGACGAGACGGACGCCGAAGCCGCCGAGCGTACCCAGGCAAGATCGTCCTTCACCGCGTCCGAAGGCGGACAGGACCGCGTGGAACAGGTGATCTCCGACCTTGGCGGCGCGGTGCGCACAGCCATATCGGTGGAACCGCGCGACGGGCGGCTGTGCGTGTTCATGCCGCCGGTGGAAAAGGTCGAGGATTATCTGGAACTGGTCGCCGCCGCCGAGACCGCGGCCCGGGATCTACGCCTGCCGGTGCATATCGAAGGCTACGGCCCCCCCTCCGATCCGCGCCTCAACGTGATCCGCGTCGCCCCCGATCCCGGGGTGATCGAGGTGAACGTGCACCCCGCCGCAAACTGGGACGAGGTGCGCACCATCACAGAAACGGTGTACGAAGAGGCCCGCCAGACCCGTCTGGGCGCCGACAAGTTCATGCAGGACGGACGCCACACGGGCACCGGCGGCGGCAACCACGTGGTCGTCGGAGGTGCCAGCCCCGCCGACAGCCCGTTCCTGCGCCGCCCCGATCTGCTCGGCTCGCTGATCCGCTACTGGCAGCGCCACCCGGCCCTGTCCTATCTGTTCTCCGGCATGTTCATCGGCCCCACGTCTCAGGCGCCACGCATCGACGAGGCGCGCCACGATTCGCTTTACGAACTGGAAATCGCGCTGGCCCAGATCCCCGCGCCGGGCGAAGGCGCGACCCCGCCCCCGTGGCTGGTGGACCGCCTCTTGCGCAACCTGCTGGTGGACGTGACCGGCAATACCCATCGCGCCGAGATCTGCATCGACAAGCTCTATTCACCCGACGGCCCCACCGGGCGGCTGGGCCTTGTGGAATTCCGCGGCTTCGAGATGCCGCCCGATCCCCGCATGAGCCTTGCCCAGCAACTGCTGTTGCGCGCCATCATCGCGCGGATGTGGGCCAGTCCGATCAAGGGCAACCTGACCCGCTGGGGCACCACGCTGCAGGACAGGTTCATGCTGCCGCACTTTGTCTGGGCGGATTTCCTGGAAATCCTGCGCGACCTGCGCGATCACGGGTTCGACCTATCGCCCGAATGGTTCGAGGCCCAGGCAGAGTTCCGGTTTCCGTTCTGCGGACAGGTGGAATACGAAGGCGTGCATCTGGAAATCCGTCAGGCGCTGGAACCCTGGCACGTGCTGGGCGAAACCGGCGCCATCGGCGGCACGGTGCGCTATACCGACAGTTCGGTGGAACGGATGCAGGCGAAACTGACCACCGCGGATCCCGACCGCTATATCGTGACGTGCAACACGCGGCAGGTGCCGATGACCCGCACCGGCGCGGCGGGGGTTTCGGTGGGCGGCGTGCGGTTCAAGG
>JBGTLJ010000382.1:0-3338 GCA_041744175.1 Oceaniglobus sp.
GTGCGCATCGCCGACGGTGCGCTGATCGGCGCCATCGTCCAGAACCGGCCCGCACGTCCGGCGCTTGCCTGCCGCGAAAGGATCAACCCGCCGGAAAGTGGCACGGTGCAGGTGGCCACCGCCGGATTCGTCCTGTTCGACCGTATGTTCGCGGCGCGCCGGGCGTATCGCGCCGATTATCTTGCCGACTATCCCGATGCCATGGAACTGGCGCAGGCGATGTTCCTCGCCCATGAGATGACCCATGTCTGGCAGTGGCAGAACCGCGCGATCACCGGCTATCATCCGCTGCGCGCCGCCGCCGAACATCGCCCGGGCGGCGATCCGTATCTGTTCGATCTGGACGGCGCGCCTGATTTCCTGAGCTTCGCCTATGAACAGCAGGGCGGCCTTGTCGAGGAATTCGTCTGCTGCCGCGCACTGGATCCCGGCGGCACGCGCACCCGGCGCCTTTTTGACCTGCTGCGCCCCTACCTGCCGGACCTGCGGCTTGACAGCGCCGTGTCACCGGCCGCCGTAAACCTGCCATGGGCGGGGGCCGAAACGACCGGGATCTGCGGCTGACGCCCCGCCCTCCCCTAGTCCATCGCCCAGGGTCCGTGGAATCCGCCGCCGTCGCGGTCCGTACGCTCGAACCCGTGGGCGCCGAAAAAATCGCGCTGGCCCTGGATCATGTTGGCGGTGCCGCGGGCGGTGCGCATCATGTCGAACCAGCCCAGTGCCGCCGACAGCGCCGGAACAGGCAGCCCGTGGGCGATGGCCGTCGCCACGACGCGGCGCAGGTCGGGGGCGTGCCGTTCGATCAGGTCGCGAAAGAACGGAGCAAAGATCAGCGTGCCGCCCGGTGCCTCGGTCAGCGCAGACGCCATGTCGTTGAGCATCGAGGACCGGATGATGCACCCCTCGCGCCAGACCCGCGCCACGTCGGGCATCGGCAGCCCCCAGTCGAACTGGCGCGACGCCGCGTTCAGCAATTCGAACCCCTGGGCATAGCACATGATCTTGCCCGCAATCATCGCACCCTCAAGCGTCGCGTCGGGCAGCGCGTCATCCGGCAGCATCACGGGGGCGGCGCCGAACACGTCCTGCCCGCGCTGGCGCAGCGGCAGTTGCGCCGACACGTTGCGCGCCAGTACCGCTGCCTCGATCACCGGGATCGCGGCTCCAAGGTGCTGGGCCTCGATCACCGTCCAGCGCCCGGTGCCCTTCTGGCCCGCACGGTCCAGGATGATGTCCAGCATCGGCGCACCGGTGTCGGGGTCGGTCGCCGCCGCCACCTTGCCGGAAATCTCGATCAGATAGGATTGCAGCGCACCCTCGTTCCAGCCCTGAAAGGTCTTGCCGATGGCGACCGCATCGCGCCCCATTCCGTCGCGGAATATGCCATAGACCTCGGCGATCATCTGCATGTCGGCGTATTCGATGCCATTGTGCACCGCCTTGACGAAATGCCCCGCGCCGCCTGTGCCCATCCATGTCGCGCAGGGCGTGCCGTCATATTTCGCGGCGATGGCATGCAGCACGCCCTCGACCCTGTCCCAGTGCATTTTCGGCCCGCCGCCCATGATGCTGGGACCGTGGCGCGCGCCCTCCTCGCCGCCCGACACACCCATCCCGATGAACGGCACGCCCGCCGCCTCTGCCGCCTCGGCGCGGCGGTTGGTGTCGTGGAAATTGGCGTTGCCCGCGTCGATGATCAGATCCTCGCTGTCCAGCAGCGGGCGCAGGGCGGCGATCACCTGGTCCACCGGATCGCCCGCGTCCACCATGACCACGATCGCGCGGGGGCTGGCCAGCGCGGCCACGAACCCCTCCAGCGTCTCGGTCGGGTTCAGCCGGTCCACCAGATCCGGGTCGTGCTTTTTCGCATGGGCGATGAAATCGTCGGTGCGCGCGGTGGTGCGGTTGTAGACAGCCAGCGGTTCGGCGTGTTCGGCGATGTTGAGGGCAAGAGCCTGCCCCATGGTCCCAAGGCCGATCAGCCCGATGCGTGGCTTGCTCATGGTGTCTGTGCCCCCTGGCGGTTCAGGATGATGGAATAAAGGCTGGTCGTCGCGGTGATGAAAAGCCGGTGCTTTGCGCGTCCGCCGAAACAGATGTTGGACACGATCTCGGGCACGTGGATGTGCCCAAGAAGCGTGCCGTCAGGTGCAAAACAGTATACCCCGTCCCCCGCCGACGACCACAGGTTGCCGTCGGTGTCGCAGCGGATGCCGTCCGACGCGCCGACATCGACGGTGCAGAACAACTTGCCCCCCGACAGGCTGTTGTCTGGTTCCACGTCGAACACCCGCACCTCCTGGGGGTCCGCCTCGTACATCCGGCCGGTATCGGCGACGTAAAGACGGCTTTCGTCGGGCGAAAAGCACAGGCCATTGGGTGCGTTGATGCCGGGAATGTCCATGCGCGCGATCCCGCCGTCATCGACGCGGTACACCGACAGCGGCAATTCGGACGTGGCGGCAAAGCCTTCGTGATTTGTCATGATCCCGTAATGCGGATCGGAAAACCAGATGCTGCCGTCCCGTTTCACCACCACGTCATTGGGCGAATTCAGGCGTTTGCCTCTAAAGGCATCGGCGATCACCGTGATACTGCCGTCGTGTTCGGTGCGCGTCACCCGCCGCCCACCGTGTTCGCAACTGACCAGCCGCCCGGTCCGGTCGCGGGTGTGCCCGTTGGCATAGCGGCTGTCGGGGCGATAGATTGAAATGCCGGTGGCATCGTTCCAGCGCAGGATCCGGTTGCTGGGAATGTCCGAGAACAGCAGGCAGTCGGCATCGCCGAACCACACCGGCCCCTCGGTCCAGTCAAATCCGGTCGCCAACCGTTTCAACGGGGCGTTGAACATCACGAACCGCTCGAACCGCGGGTCATGGGACGTGTGGAAAGCCATAAGGTGCCTCCGGTCTGGCGATAGCGTCAAACCCTTGCTAATCGTGGGGCGGCAAAGGGTAAAGGGAAACGGGGACACGATGGCATTCAGCGAACCGACGACACGCCTCACCCATGACGGGGTTATGGAAATGCTGGCAGGGGCGATCGCAGAGGCCGGTCGTGCGGGCCAGCCGCAATGCATCGTGATCGTCGATGCCAGCGGCGAAACCCTTGGTGAACTGCGGATGACCGGGGCCAAGTACCTGTCGCTGAAAAGCGCGCGGGCCAAGGCGCGGACCGCGGCCAGCATCCGCGCGCCCAGCGCCGATGTGCCCGAAGCGATCCGCGCCGGCATATCTGCGGCGACCGAAGGTCACGTGACCGCCCTGCCCGGCGGACTTCCGGTGATGATCGACGGCACCTGCGTGGGCGGCATCGGGATCGGTTCCGGCACCGGCGCG
>JBGTLJ010000383.1:0-1621 GCA_041744175.1 Oceaniglobus sp.
CATGATATGGCCGACACACGCCAGGCCCTTGCCCTGTGGCAGGCCGCGATCACCGGAGAACGCCAATGAGCCGCAAGCTGTTCGGCACCGACGGGGTGCGCGGCACCGCCAACACCCATCCGATGACGGCCGAACTGGCGATGCGGCTGGGGGCGGCGGCGGGGCGGTATTTCCGCCAGTCCGACAAGGGCGTGCACCGGGTGGTGATTGGCAAGGACACCCGCCTGTCGGGCTACATGTTCGAAAACGCGCTAACGGCCGGGTTTACCTCGACAGGGATGAACGTGTTCCTTCTAGGGCCGGTGCCGACGCCCGCCGTGGGGATGATGACGGTGTCCCTGCGCGCCGATGTGGGGGTGATGATTTCGGCCAGCCACAACCCGGCCCCGGACAACGGCATCAAGTTCTTCGGGCCCGACGGATTCAAGCTGAGCGACGAGGCAGAGGCCGAGATCGAGGCGCTGGTCGAAACCGGTGTGCGCCCCGCCCGGGCCCACAACATCGGGCGGGCGAAGCGGATCGACGACGGACGGTTCCGCTACAGCGAGCGGGTCAAGGCCACCCTGCCGCACGGAATGCGGCTGGACGGGATCAAAGTTGTGGTGGATTGCGCCAACGGGGCCGCCTACAAGACCGCGCCCGAGGTGTTGTGGGAAGTCGGGGCGGACGTGATCCCGATCGGGGTTTCGCCGGATGGAACCAACATCAACCGGGGCTGCGGATCGACCGACGTTGCGGCGGCCTCGGCCGCGGTCGTGACCCATGGTGCGGATGTGGGGATCTGCCTCGACGGCGACGCCGACCGGGTGATGATCCTGGACGAGTCCGGCCGCGTCGCCGACGGCGATCAGATCATGGCGCTGTTCGCCGCGCGCTGGGCGCGGAGCGACCGGCTGGCCGGACGGACGCTGGTGGCCACGGTGATGAGCAACCTGGGGCTGGAGCGGTATCTGGCGTCACAGGACATCGCACTGCACCGCACCGGGGTCGGGGATCGCTATGTGGTCGAGGCCATGCGCGCCCACGGCTTCAACCTTGGCGGCGAACAGTCGGGTCATATCGTGATGACCGATTATGCCACCACCGGCGATGGCCTGCTGGCGGGATTGCAGTTTCTCGCCGCGATGAAGCAGACCGGGCAGCCCGCGTCGCACCTGATGCAGGTGTTCGATCCGGTGCCCCAGATGCTGCGCAACGTGCGCTATGCCACCGGGCAGCATCCTCTGGAATCGGACCGGGTAAAGGCCGCCATCGCTGGCGCCGAGGCGGATCTTGCCGGGCGCGGCAGGTTGCTGATCCGCAGGTCGGGTACCGAGCCGCTGATCCGGGTGATGGCCGAATGCGAGGATGCCGCAACGCTGGAGCGCGTCGTCTCCGGCATCGTGGAAGAGGTCAAGGCGGCGGTCTGAGGCGGCGGTCTGAGGCTGCGGGCGTGCTGCGAGAGGTGACGCTGCGCCGGCGGTACGAGCTGTTGCTTTGCCCGCTTCGCGCAGGCCGAAGCGGGCGCCGCCGGACGCGATCATCTCGGCGAGGCATCCGACCGCCGGATCGCGGTGTTCGTGTCGCGGAGTGGAGGGTCGATCTGGATCGTGGGTGTACGGGGGCCGGGTCAGCGGCGCGC
>JBGTLJ010000384.1:0-6212 GCA_041744175.1 Oceaniglobus sp.
CCTGGCCCGCGCCCGCGAGGAGTTGGCCCGCGCGCAGCGTGAATTCGACAACGCATCGGAGCTTCTCGGACGCGGCGTCGCGACGGCGGACCGCGTCAGCGAAGCACGCGCCGACTTGGCATCCGCCGATGCTGCCGTCACCGGAGCCGAGGAAAGCCGGGAATCGTTGGAAATCAGGGCCCCGTTCGCGGGGCGGATCGAGACGCTGACGCTCGATCCGGGCGAGTTCGTGCAGGCGGGGACCGAGGTCGGGCGCATCGTCGACAACCGCCCCCTGACCGTCGCCATTCAGGTGCCGCAACAAGCGCTGAACCGGATCCAGAACGGCCAGACCGCAACGATCAATTTCATCACCGGTGAGGAGCGAGAGGGCACGGTCAGCTTCGTCGGGACGTCTGCCAATGCCGAGACGCGCACGTTCCTGGCCGAGATAGACGTGCCGAACGAGGACGGTGCGATCCCCGCAGGCATCTCGGCTGAGATCAGCATCCCGACAGGCCAGGCGCAAGCGCATTTCGTGCAACCCTCGACGGTCTCGCTTTCGCCTGAAGGACGGTTGGGCGTGAAGACTGTCGACGCCGACGATCGCGTTGTCTTCAATGTGATCGAGGTCGTGCGCGCGGAAATCGACGGCATCTGGGTCACTGGGCTGTCTGACACCGCGTCGATCATCACCGTGGGCCAAGGCTTCGTGAACGCGGGCGAGATCGTCGCACCGTCGCCTGTGGAAACGTCCACCGTCGCGGAGGCGAACCAATGAACACGCTCATCGACGCCGCATTCTCGCGTAGCCGGGTCGTGATGATGGCCCTTCTGGTGATCCTGAGCGTCGGTGCTATCGCCTATGTCTCTATTCCGAAGGAGGCCAATCCAGAGGTGCCTCTGCCGCTGGTTTATGTCTCGACCGGCCTCGAAGGTATCAGCCCATCCGACGCCGAACGTCTGCTGATCGAACCGATGGAATCCGAATTCGCGGCGCTGACCGGGCTCGACAAGATGACCGCAAGCGCCGGCGAGGGCTATGCCAATGTCCAGCTCGAATTCACGCCCGGCGGCGACATCGACGAGGCGCTGGACAAGGTGCGCGAGGCCGCCGACCGGGTCGAGGGCGATCTGCCCGAGGACGCCTACGACCTGTCGATCACCGAAATCAACACCGCACTGTTCCCGATCATCACCGCCATCGTGTCGGGCCCCGTGCCCGAGCGCACGCTGAACGCGCTGGCCGACGATGCGCAGGAAGCCATCGAGGGCGTCCCCGGCGTGCTGGAAGTCGATATCGGCGGATCGCGTGACGAATTTCTGGAAGTGCTGATCGACCCGACGGTGTTCCAGACCTACAACCTGTCCTTCGACGAGTTGATCGGCCAGCTCCAGCGCAACAACCGCCTGATCGCCGCCGGTGCCATCGAAACCGGCGGCGGGCGCGTGGTGCTGAAGGTGCCCGGCCTGATCGAAGACCTTCAGGACGTCATGGACATCCCCGTGAAGGTGCGCGGCGACACCGTGGTCACCTTCGAGGATGTCGCCACCATCCGGCGCGCGTTCCAGGACCCGACCGGCTTTGCGCGGATCGAGGGGCAGCCCGCGCTGGCACTTGAGGTCAAGAAACGCTCGGGCGCCAACATCATCGATACTGTGGCCGGGGCCAAGGCGGCGCTGGAAGACCTGCGCGCCGACTGGCCCGACAGCGTCGAGGTGACGTATCTCCAGGACCAGTCCGAACAGGTCGAAACGCTGCTGTCGGATCTGGAGGCGAACGTCATCGCCGCCGTGATCCTGGTGATGATCGTCATCATCTTCGCCTTGGGCGTCCGCTCGGCGATCCTCGTTGGCCTCGCCATTCCGGGCGCGTTCCTCGCGGGAGTCACGGCACTCTGGGCGATGGGCTTCACGATGAACATCGTGGTGCTGTTCTCTCTGATCCTCGTCGTCGGCATGTTGGTCGACGGGGCTATCGTCACGACCGAACTTGCCGACCGGCGATTGCAGGAAGGTGCGTCCCCGCGCGAGGCCTACGCCCTCGCCGCCAAGCGCATGGCCTGGCCCATCATCGCGTCCACGGCGACGACCCTGTCGGTGTTCTTCCCGTTACTGTTCTGGACCGGGATGGTAGGCGAGTTCATGAAGTTCCTGCCGATCACCGTGATCCTGACGCTGTTTGCGTCTCTCTTCATGGCGCTGATCTTCATTCCGGTTTTGGGCGGCCTGATCGGCAAGCGACAGCCGCAGACCGCCGAAGCCAATCGTACGCTGCACGAGGCCGAAACGGGTGATCCGCGACGGATCGGTGGGATGACCGGCACCTATGTGCGCGTGCTGGAATGGGCGATCCTGCGACCCGGGGCGACCGCTCTGCTCGCGTTGGCGCTGCTGCTGGGCGGCTTTGGGCTCTACGGCCAATTCGGCAAGGGCGTGACGTTCTTCCCGTCCGTTGAGCCCGAGTTCATGCAGGTGCAGGTCCGCGCCCGCGACAACTTCTCGATCTACGAACGCGACGCGCTGGTGCGGCGGGTCGAAGAGCGTCTGCTGGGCTACGACGAAGTGGCCACAGTCTATGCCCGCTCGACCATGAGCGCCGGACAAGGCGACGAGGAAACCATCGGCACCCTGCAACTGGAGCTGACCGACTGGGACACGCGCCGGACGGCCGCTCAGATCGGCGCCGACATCCGCGACGACGTGTCCGACATCGCCGGGATCGACGTTCAGGTGCAGACCGAAAGCGGCGGCCCGACCAGCGGAAAGCCGGTGAGCCTCCAAATCACTGCGCGCAATCCGGAGGTGCAGGCCGAGGCGGTCGAACAGGTGCTGGCCATCATGGAGCGCATCGGCGGCTTCACCGACGTCACCGACACCCGCCCCCTTCCGGGTGTTGAGGTCTCGATTCTCGTCGACCGGGCCGAAGCCGCGCGCTTCGGTGCCGATGTCAGCCTTCTGGGTCAGGCTGTGCAACTGCTGACCCAGGGCATCGCCGTGGCCGACTACCGCCCCAGCGACGCCGACGGCGAACTCGACATCCGCGTGCGCTTCCCGGCCGAGGAACGATCGTTATCCGAACTCGGAAACCTGCGCGTGCCGACAAGCGCCGGGCTTGTGCCAATCTCGAATTTCGTCACCTTCGCGCCGTCCGAACGCACCGGCACAATCACCCGGATCGACGAGGCCCGCGTCGTGTCGGTCGAGGCCAACGTCGCGACCGGCCTTCTGGTCAACGATCAGGTCACGGCGCTGCAATCCGCACTGGACGCGGCCGATCTACCCGACGGCGTCAGCTACAGCTTTGCAGGCGAGGCCGAGGATCAGGCCGAGACGATGACGTTTTTGGTCGGTGCCTTCGCCGCGGCGATCTTTCTGATGCTCGTTATCCTGGTCCTGCAGTTCAATAATCTTTACCAGGCCTTCGTGGTGATGAGCGCCATCGTGTTTTCGGTCGCGGGCGTGCTGCTAGGCCTGATCATCACCGGCCGCCCCTTCGGCATCGTCATGGGCGGCATCGGGGTCATCGCGCTGGCGGGGATCGTGGTGAACAACAACATCGTGCTGATCGACACTTACAACGACCTGAAACGGTCGGGCCTGTCCCCACGCGAAGCCGCCCTGCGCACTGGCGCGCAACGACTGCGCCCCGTAATGCTCACTTCCATAACAACGGCGCTCGGCCTCATGCCGATGGTCCTCGGTGCAAATCTCAACTTCTTCACCCGCGACATCGTCTTCGGCGCGCCCTCGACGCAATACTGGACCGAACTCTCCAGCGCCATCGTCGGGGGGCTGGTCGTCGCCACGCTGCTGACGTTGATCCTGACACCGGCTATGTTGATGCTGGGTGAGAAACGACGAGAAAAGTTCCAAACGCTCGTCGGTACGTTGCCTGAGCCAGCCGAAACCTGAATCCGGAAAACGGTCGTTCGTCCATCCCGCAACATTTGGCAAAACGGGCTCCTGCTCCAAATCGCTCCGCGATAGGGGCCCTTGTGGCGGGTGTTGCGCTGAACAGGTATCTGTTGTGCGGTTTCAGGTGCCGGGTGTGTGCTGTTGGGCGAGGTGATTTTGCCTCGTTTGACGGAGGGATTTCCCATGAACATTCAGCATTCCACACCGACGACGCCCCTTCGCGGTCGTATGATCGCGATATGTCGGCGCGCACTCTTGGTCCAGCGTCACAGAGCAGCCACTTGCGCGCCTGCAAACGGTTTGCGGCCAGGCTCGGGCGCTCGCCAGAGACGGCAACACCCGATGATGTGAAGGATTTTCAGCGGCATCTGATCGAGAGCGGGACGAGTATCTGCACCCGCAACCAGACGATGACCGGGGTGAAATTTTTGCTTCGGGTCACCCTGCGGCGACATGATCTGGCGGCCGAGGTTTTCCACCTCAAGGAGCCGGTGAAGGTGCCGCTTGTGCTGAGCCGCAATGAGGTAAAACGCGTTCTGGCCATGGCGCCCGGCCTGAAGGCGCGCGTGATGCTGTCGCTGGCCTACGGGTGCGGCATGCGCGCAGGCGAGGTCGTCTGTCTGAAGGTCGGCGATATCGACGGGGAACAGAAGATCATCCGCATCGTGCAGGCCAAGGGCCGCAAGGATCGCAACGTAATGCTGCCATCCCTTATCCTGGGCCTGTTGCGCGACTGGTGGACCGAACGCCCGACCAGCCAGGACGCTGGCGTGCCCGGGCCTGATCGCGTTCTCTTCTCCGGCTATCGTGGTCGGCATCTCTCCGCCCGCCAGATTTCACGGCTGTTCAAGGAGGCGGCGCGGGCGGCAGGCATCACCAAGCCGGTCACGCTGCATACGTCATGTCAAAGACGCGCCTCCGGCACGATGCGCCATTCCTTTGCGACCCATCTTCTGGAGCGCGGTGTGGACATCCGGGTCATACAGGCGCTACTCGGGCATACCAAACTGACCACGACGGCGCGGCTCATGCCAGCGTCGCCACCGGCATGATCTCGGCGGTCGAGAGCCCGCTGGACGATCTGACCTCGGCGAAGCGCAAGAAGGGCAAGAAGGGCGCGCCGTAAACCGCCTTGCCTCAGTCATGTCTGGAGGCTGCGGATGTCTTCCGCACCCGTGGCGCTGCCTGGCGGGCGGCCAATGCGGGCCATGTCAGCCTCGATCAGTTGAAGGTGATGAGCGCCATCGAGCACTGCCGCACGGCGGTGCTCGGCGGTCATGTCGCGCGGTGCGAAGACTGCGCGCATGAACAGATCTCCTACAACTCCTGCCGGAGCAGGCACTGCCCCAAATGCCAGGCGGGGGCAGCCAAGACATGGCTGGCAGCGCGGGAGGCCGAACTGCTGCCCGTGCGATATTTCCATCTGGTCTTCACGCTGCCCAAGCCGATCGCCGACATCGCCCATCAGAACAAACGCGAGATCTACAATCTGCTGATGCGGGTGAGTGCGGATACCGTGATCAAGATCGCAGCCGACCCCAAACGCCTTGGCGCCCGGGTGGGCATCCCAGCAATGATTGCGGCCATGAAGGCGTAAGGGGCTCCGTTCGCCCTGAAATGTGCGGCGCAAGTGATTGGTTCGCCTCAGATGGCCGCATCCGACCCCAACACCCATCGTGTCCGCCTAAATGACGAACTCACGCCAAAACGGCACCCAAACGTCGAAACTCAAGTCGACAACGAGACTATAGAGTTTCCACACAGCCTCCGGACGAAGCTACCGTTTGTATCGCCCGGCTGAGTGTTCGCTTAAGGTGGGTAACCCCTGAAGGGTATGCCGATCCGGCAACTTGCAGCGGGACGTCCGAGCTGGTGTCGTGTAGCAACCTTAGACACCGCCGCTCGCTAGCAAACACCAGAAAGGGCCGCCCGCCGTCGAGCGCGGTGCGCCCCAAGGCCACGAGCAGACGACAAGGCACGGTGCATCTGGCGACAGGGGCGTACGCGAATGCGGCGGTGTTCGCCGGGCACCGCAAGGCGAGCAATGACGCTGACACCCAGGCCGCGCTCGCCGAAGTCGAGAATCAAGGAGACCTGCTGAACGTGATGGCAACGTCCGGCGCGACGGCAAGAAAAGATGTATGAGAATATCCCATTCCATGCGATCCTCTATACTTCTGCGCATTTCGCGGAAGATGGGCGGCCATTTCACGTGATCATGGGCACGCGTTTCACGCCATCATGGGCAGCCATTTCACTGTCGTGGGCAAGCTGGCCGACGCGAACATGGAGTCAGTCCTGACCGGCGTGGTCAA
>JBGTLJ010000385.1:0-5403 GCA_041744175.1 Oceaniglobus sp.
GCACGGGGACCGCGCCTGGACGACGCGCGGACGGCAAGCGTTCGCTCTGCGGAACGCCCGGGGCCAGAGGTTGCGCCGCGCCGAGTTGGGCGACCGTCATTCGCATCAGCGGTCGCATTCCCGTGCCGCAGATCGCCGGCAGGCGCGCGAAGCCGGCGGTTGCCGGGTTCTATTGGATATAGGTTGGCATGATCCAGCGCGGCAGCGCGAGGATGAGATCCGGCACCAGGATGATGATCAGCAGCACGGCCAGCATCGGCAGCAGGATGACAGCCACATCGCGCAACGCGTCGATCAGGCGGATCTTGCCGATCGAGGCCGCGATCAGCAGGCACAATCCATAGGGCGGCGTGACCAGTCCGAAGGCAAGGCTCATCACGCCGATGATCGCAAAGTGGATCGGATGCATTCCGACATGCTGGGTCACCGGATATAGCACGGTGCCGAGGATGATGATCGCGGGAATCGCGTCGATGAACATGCCGATCAGCAGGAAGGCCAGCGCGCTCATGATGCCGATGCCGACCACCCCGAGGCCCAGCTGGTCGATCTGCGAGACAAGGGCTGCCGGGATCTTGAAATAGGCAAGGCACCAGCCGAAGGCCGACGCTGTGCCGATGCAGAACAGCGTGATCGCCGCGAAACGGGCGCTGTCGTACAGCACGTGCGGCAGGTCCCTCAGCGAGATCGAGCGATAGACGATGACGCCCAGGATCAGCGAATAGATCACGGCGACCACCGATGCCTCGGTGGGGGTGAAGAACCCGCCGACGATCCCGCCGACGATGATCACCGGGGTCATCAGCGCCAGGGCGGCAGAGGCCGCCGCGCGCAACAGCTGGATCAGGGTCGAACGGTCGTGGACCGGATAGCCGCGCCGCCTTGCATAGATATAGACGGTGATCATCTGCGATCCGGCGATCAGGATGCCGGGCACGACGCCGGCGAGGAACAGCCCGCCGATGGACACCGACATCAGGCCGCCCCAGACCACCATCAGGATCGAGGGCGGGATGATCACTCCCATGACCGACGAACAGGCGGTGATGGCGACAGCAAACGGCGCGTCGTACCCTTCCTTGCGCATCTGCGGGATCAGCAGCGATCCAATCCCGGCTGCATCCGCGGTCGACGATCCCGAAATGCCCGCAAACAGCATCGACACCACCACGTTGACATGGCCGAGACCCCCGGGAAGGTGCCCCACCATGGCGCGGGCCAGGCGGATCAGCCGGTCGGTGATCCCCGCCGAATTCATCAGGTTGGCCGCCAGCAGGAAGAACGGCACCGCGAGCAGCACGAAAGAATTGTAGCTCTTGAACATCTCGCGCATCAGGAGGATCGGGGTCAGCCGGTCCTCGATGAAAAAGACCGGCACCACCGCAAGCCCGAGAGCAAAGGCGACGGGCACGCGCAGGAACACCAGCACCCCGAAGGTGCCGAACAGGATGGCCGCGACTTCACCGGGCCCCATCGGAACCTCCGCGCCGGAACGCCACGGTATCGTCCCACATCCGTTCGAGGATGAAGGCCGTCCATGTGGCGCCGGCGATGGGCCAGCCGCTGTAGATGGCCAGCATCGGCAGCCCGGAAATCTCGGATTGCTGACGAGCGCCCAGCTTGCCGAAGTTCCACCCCCACCACATGAAACAGAGGGCCATGAACAAAATGGCAAGGTTGACGAAGGTGCGGAGGCCGAATTCCACGGCGGGACTGTCCGAATGCGGCAGGACATCGACATCGAAATGCGAGCCGTCGCGCACCGCGATCATCGCGCCGATCATGATCAGCCAGACAAAGCAGAACCGGGCGATCTCTTCGGTCCAGATATAGCGCGGGATCAACCCGGTATAGCGGCTGAGGATCTGCATCGTCACCGGCACGATCAACACCGCCATGAGGACGGTCAGCAGAACCTTGAGCAGCCGGTAATAGCCGTCTAGCAGCAGACGCATAAGTCATCTCTGTCCAAGTTGGGCCATGCGCAAGGGGGCCGCGATGTGCCGCGGCCCCGGACGCTCACTGCACGGCTTCGATGGACTGCAGCACGTCGGTCGCGCCCAGCTCTTCGGCATAGCTGGCCTTGATCGGCCCGGCCATCTCAAGCAGCTTGTCGCGTTCCGTGAACTCGTGGGTCTTCAACAGACCGGCATCCTCCATCGCCTTCAGCTTGGCACTGTCCTGGCCGCTTTCCACATCGCGGCCCAGCTTGCCGCCGGCCTTGCCTGCCTCCAGCACGCAGGCCTGCTCCTCTGGGGTCAGCCGCTCGAACGTGGCGTTGGCGAATGCGATGGGGCGGACGGTGATCGCGTGCCTGGTCAGCGCAATGTCCGGGCCGACCTCGTAGAACTTCATCTGCTCGATGCCCGCCGCCTCGTTTTCGGCGGCGTCGATCACGCCGGTCTGAATGGCGTTGTAGATCTCGTCATAGGCGATGACCGACGGCGCGGCGCTGATCGCCTCGAAGATCCGTGTCTGGATCGGCGCGCCCATCACCCGCATCGACAGCCCTTCAAGCTCCTGCATGTTGGTGACCGGCTTGTTGACGATCAGGTTGCGGGTGCCGCCGCCGGCATAGCCGATCAGCCGCACGTCGGCCTGTTCCAGCACGTCCTGGGCCAGCGGGGCAAGGGCGTCCTGCTCCATCACCGCGTTCCAGTGATCCAGATCGCGGAACAGGAACGGCATGTCCATCAGCGGCGCCTTCTGGCTGAAGGTCGACATGTGCGACGGGCTGACGATGGCATAGTCGATGGCGATGCCCTGGCTCATGTTCTCGAAGTAGTCCTTTTCGAGCCCAAGCTCCGAATTCAGGTGCAGATCGAACGTCAGCGACCCGCCCGAACATTCGCCCGCCACCCGCTCGAATTCGCGCAGGGCCTTGGTGAATGCGTGGTCCTCGTCGAACTGCACGGCGCCCACCAGTTCCGTCGCGAACGCGGGCATGGCGGTGCAGGCCATCAGGCCCAGCCCGGCGGCCAGTTTTCCGATGGATGTCATGGTATATCCTCCCTTGGTCAGGGCCGGTGCGTCCGGCCCGCTGTTCTTGAAACGTCCAATATCCGGTCATCTTGCAATTCCGCAGGGCACATGTCTACTGTTCTGAATAGCATGGATGAAATTACCCCTCGCGGGACATCCGTTCAGCA
Organism: Oceaniglobus sp.; assembly: GCA_041744175.1. GTDB lineage: Bacteria > Pseudomonadota > Alphaproteobacteria > Rhodobacterales > Rhodobacteraceae > Oceaniglobus. The sequence goes on from JBGTLJ010000385.1 coordinate 3,150, forward strand.
CAGGCAGCAAGGATCGGACCCCATCATGCCAGCACCCGACGTTTCGTTTCCCGAATTTTCCGGCAAGGCGGTGCTGATCACCGGCGCATCGACCGGGATCGGCGCCGCACTGGCCCGGGCCTTTGCTACCCAGGGTGCAAAGGTCGGCCTGCACTACAATTCCAGCCACGAGGCCGCCGAAGCCCTGGCGACAGAGATCAGGGAATCCGGCGGTAAGGTCGTCCTCGTCAAGGCCGATGCCTGCGACAGTGCGGCATTTGCGGGTGCGGTGGAAGAGGCCGCCGAGAAGCTGGGCGGGCTCGACGGGCTGATCAACAACGCCGGCGGCATGGTGAAGCGCATCCCCTATGCGGAAGCGACAGAGGAAGATTACGACAGGATCATGGATCTGAACGCCAAATCCATCATCACCGCGTCGCGCGTCGCCCTGCCGCATCTGAAAAAGCGGGGAGGCTTCGTCATCAACACCACGTCGATTGCCGCACGCAACGGCGCGGGCGGCGGCGCGGGACTGTACGGATCGTCGAAATCCTTCGTGTCCAACGTCACGCGTGGCATGTCGAAAGAGTGGATCGGCTTTGGCATCCGGGTCAACGCGGTGGCCCCCGGGGTCATCACCACGCCGTTCCACGAACGCTATTCGACCCAGGCGCAGATGGACGCGATGCTTGCCACCGTGCCCCAGGGCCGTCTCGGGACAGCAGAGGATTGCGTCGGCGCGTTCCTGTTCCTCGCCTCGGAAAGGATGTCCGCCTACATCATCGGCCAGACCATCGAGGTCAACGGCGGCCAGCTGATGCCCTAACAGCACAGGTGCATGACCGGGGCCGCTGGTCGGGCGGTCCGGACCGCGCACGGTTACGGCTTCGCAGAGGCGGGGCTTGCGGATCCGTCGCAGAGAGGCCCACGGGGTCGTCCCTGCGCGCCATGCGGGATCGCGCGTCTTCACCGGGAACCACCAGTCTCCTCCGCCGTCCCCACAGATCGCGCCGCACGGGTCGCAGCGCGGCTTGCCCCGCACTGGCATCCGGATCGGCCCAGCCTTTGAGGCGCCGCCAAACCCGCCCTTGCACAAACGGCCAAGCGAGAGCACCTTGCAGCTGATTTTCATTGCCTGATTTCCGAATGCCAATAATGATCGCGAATGATCGAAAGAAATTTGAAATGACACACCACACGGGACTTTCCTGGCGACACGTCCGGCTCGGGGCGGTCGTCTTCATCTTCGTGCTGCCCGCCCTTGCCTGGGTCGCGCTCAACCGTCCGATGATTTTTGAGGCGCGGACGCTGATCCTGTTCGCTCTGGGGCGCGAATACATCTACGTTCCCGATGCCCAGAATTCCGACATCAAGGCGCCCAATCCCGGCGATTTCCAGGGTGTGGTCAATGCCGAGATGCTGCTTTTGAACAATCTTGCCCTCAGCAGGTCGGCAATCGAAACCGTCGGCCTGGCACGGGTCTATCCCGACCTGCCGGAAACCGAGCAAGGCTACCGCGACGCGACGTTGCGGCTCGAGGCGGCGACGGCGATCGAGCTGATCACGGGATCCTACGTCGTGAAAGTGTCGGTGCGCCATCCCGACCCGGCGATCAGCGCAGAGCTTGCCAATGCACGGACGGCACAGTTCTTCGAGAACCGGCGCGAGCTTTTCGCCACCCGCGAGGCGAAGGCGCTGCGCATCCGGTTGGGCGCGGCGACCCAGCAGGCCACCGAGGTCACTGCCGGGCTGAAGGAGCTGCTGGATGGCCGCGATCCGCGGACGGTGCAGCTTCAGCTTGAGACGACATCGAAGGATCAGGCCTATCTGGTGTCGCTGCTGCGCGACGCGCAGACCAAACTCGCCGCCCTCGAACGGCGTCAGGTGTTCCTTGCGAACCGGCTGGGCGCCGACGACGCGCGGCTGGCGACCGAAACCGAGACCGAGGAGGTGGCGGCAAGCGTCGAGTATCTGAAATCGACCATCGCCCAGAACGAGACCATTATCGACCGGCTGTCGGGGCTGATGCCGCGGCTTCGCCCGCTGCTGGAAAGCCAGGATGCCCAGGCCGAACGGATCGTCGATCTGCAACTGCGGCTCAGCGAAAGTGAAACGCTGGCTGGGATCGACGGCGAGGGCAACGTGCGGGTGATCGAAGAGGCGGTTCCGCCGCTGCGCTCGATCACGATGCCGCTCAAGCTGCAACTGGTGATCGCTGGCATCGTTTCGCTGGCCGCCGGGGTTCTGGTGGCGGGGCTTGCCCTGGTGCTGGGAC
>JBGTLJ010000386.1:0-1916 GCA_041744175.1 Oceaniglobus sp.
GGCGGGTGATCGAAAGCGGGTTGCATCGGATGGCTGCCTTGCTGGATCTGTCGCGCCATGGCTACATCGCCGCCGACGCGCTGACAACTCCGCCGCCGGTGATCCATGCGATCACCAGCGACACGCTGAGCACCGACGCCAAGGTGGAGATCAGGATCGACGTCGACACCCGCTGCGGCGCGACGCCGTAGTGCTGGGCGATCATGTAGACGTTTCCCGCCACCGGCAGCGCGGAGGCGGCGATCATCACCCCCGCGGTGTAGGGATCGACCGGGATCACGTGGATCACCGCGATGGCCACGGCGGCCGGGTGCAGGATCAGCTTGCAGGTGGACAGCCAGCCCGCGACGCGGAGCCGTTCGGCGGATTTGGAGGCCAGCGACGCGCCGATGGCGAACAGCGCACCGGGCGTGGCAGCACCCCCGAGGATGGCGAGAAAATCGTTCAGCGGCGCGGGGATCGGCCACTCCAGCGCCGACCAGGCAAAGCCCAGAGCGACCGACACGATCATCGGGTTGCGCACCAGTCCGCCCGCGACGGTACCCAGCACTGCCACTGACAGCCGCCCGCCCCGCGCCCCGGTGATCAGGATCACCACGAGGCTGCCGAACACGATCAGATCGACGGCCAGCATCACCATGATCGGCCCCACAGCCCCCTCGCCCAGCAGCAGCGCCAGCATCGGCACCCCGAGAAATCCGATGTTGCCGATCACGGCGCACTGCGCCTCGATCGCAGCCTGTTCGATACCGATGCGGCGCGCGATCGCGACAACGGTGGCCAGCGCATAGACCAGCGCGGTGGCGCCGAGATAGGCAAGCATGGGGCGGGGATCCATCACATCCCAGAACGACAGGTTGGCGGCGAACCGGAACAGCATTGCCGACAGCGCGAAGTAGAACACGAATTTCGTCAGATAGGCCGTCGCCTCCTGGGTGAAGAACCCGGAGCGTCCGGCCTGATAGCCCAGCGCGATCAGGGCGAAGAACGGCAGGGTCTTGAGAAAGATGTCGAGCATGGGCAACCGCTAGCGGCTTGGCCCTGCAATGACAACGCCGCCCGGGGAGCGGGCCCTGCGGGAGCGCATAAGCGGCGCTCGGATGCCCGAAAAAGGGGCTTCACAACGGCGGCGGCGTTCAGTACACCGCCCGGCGTCAGGATGTGCGGTCGTGGCGGAATGGTAGACGCGCAGCGTTGAGGTCGCTGTGGGGTAACACCCGTGGAAGTTCGAGTCTTCTCGACCGCACCAGTTCTGCACGTCGGCACGGCCCGGCGGATCCAATGGTGCAGACCGGACGAGGTAGCTGACCGCCGTACATGAACCTTGATTTCGATGACGGTTCTGCATCTTCGCGCGTCTTGCGTGCTGTCCGATGTGGCGCGGAACGCGGGCGTCCCGATGTGGTCACGGGTCATCCGGGGAACTATCATCGTCATTTTGTGGCCCCGGACCCTGCGCAGCCTGCCGGGCGTTTGCGCGCAGTAGGTTCCTTGAGGCGCCGCGTGGCTCTGCGGCAAAGGGGTCATTTCGATGCGGACCCGACTGACGCGGGAAGGATCGCCTGTTGCCGACGCATGGCCGGAACCGGGCGGATGTGGTATGGTCCGCCGCGGACGGGGCACCGGCTATGACACATACGGACAGTTTTGCGGCACTGGAAAGGCGCGAGTGGGCGACTGCAAGCGTGGCGCGATCCTATGCGCGGCTGTTTGCCCGGGCGGCCGACATGGTGGTGCCGCATCTGGTGGCCGGGGTCGCGGCGCGGCCCGGACCCGTGGCGCTGGATCTCTGCTGCGGGCATGGCAACGTGACCGCCGCGCTGGTCGCGGCGGGGGCGAGGGTGACCGGCGTCGATTTCTCGCCCGCAATTCTGGAGATGGCCCGTGCCGCGGTGCCGGGCGCGCGGTTCGTCGAG